>CALGLM010000070.1 GCA_937930275.1 uncultured Ignavibacteria bacterium | reverse complement strand
GTGTTTTAGGTGTAATTCAAAATATTGTATCTTTAATACCGCTAAGCTTAGATCCTAAAAATTTAGAACAAAACATCTTTGGAGATGTGAAATCAGCATTAGTTAATTCGGGTGTTTCTTTTACAGAAGATATTGCTGAAAGTATCGATAATTCGGAATCCGTTGAGTTAAAATCCGAACTTGTTAATAAAAAGAAAAATGAAATTGGTACAAACGAAACCGAAAGTAATATTTCCGAAACCATTGATAATAAGGATATTTTAGAAGAATCTACAGACGAAGTAAAAGTTGAAATTAAAAATAAGAAAGCTTACATATATAACGGTATTAAGGGATTATCTATTAAATACAAATATTTTTTGTATGGGTCATTAGCTTTAAGTGCAATTTTGGTGATATTTTTAATTGTTGTAAGTGTAAACAGCTCGGCGACAATAAATGATTTGGAAAATAGGTTGGAAATAGCAGAAGAAAAAGCTTCAAAATCGTTTGAGTTTGTAAAAGATTATCAAACTTATATTGATTTTACAAATCAGGGAAATTTCAAAGTAATTCAACTTAAAGATACAAGCGGATTTGTAGCCGCTCGATTATTTTTATCCTTAAACTCAGAAGAGGGGCTTTTACAAATTGATAATTTACCCAAAATACAATCGGATGAAGAATACAGTTTGCAAACTGTAAAAGGAGGGGTATCGAAACGATTAATTACATTTTTGCCTGATGAAAATAGTAAATACATATCGTTAAACAATAAATCAAATTCTCAGTTACTTTCGTCTGATTTATTTAAAATTGTTATACATAAAAAGAGTAAAAAGCAAGCTGAAGGTACACCTTTGTTTTGGGGTAATTAATTTCGGTTTTGTTTATTCCAAATTAAAAAGGCTGCAAGCAAAAATATTATAATTGTTTTGTAGGCTAATAATTGGTTGATAATTAAATTAAGTTTATTAATTATTAAAGTGTTTTTAATAAAAAAATAAAGAGTAAAAAAAACAAAAAATGAAGCTGAAGCATACAAAAGAGCTTTGTTCATGTTGTTTTCAATAAAAAGCAGCAAATAAACTAATCCGCCGCAAAATAATAAGCCGGGAATAATGATAGGCGCAATATTTAAAATTCTATTATACTGACTTATAAAAATTACAATTGACGTACAAAAAATAACTGTATTCCAAATAAGTATATTTCTTCTGCCGCTTGCCAAAGCATTATTAACCATAACTACGGAAAAAAGCCCAAATATTACCGAACTTATAATTGCTAAGCTATATCCTAATTGATAAGTCAAATTTAAGATATATAGTAGTGCAACGGAAAGAAAAGAAATACCGATTAATTTTATTTCTTTCAAAGTCATATCAATTCTCGTTATAATTCGGCAAAGTTAAAAATAAAATTAAATAAATTAAAGTGAATGTACCTAATGATAAAAAAGTGATAATTAAAAAAATCAGTCTAACGGAAATTACGGATACATTTAAATACTTTGCAAGTCCGCAACATACTCCGCCTATCAGTTTATTATTTGAAAGTTTATACAATCTTGAACGATAAATTGTTGCATCTTTTGAATAAAATTTTGCTGATTCAAGCAAAATATACAATCCAACAAATGCAAATAAAAACGTAATATATATTGTAGTATCAATTGTTCCGACAAAGTATCTAAACATAGCAGATTTATTTGCAATGTACAATACTGCACCAAATAATAATGTTGAATAACCTAAAAAGACACTAAATTTCTGATGCTTTATTTCACTAATTTCCGGGGGTTTTAATAAAAAAGCAGATACTGCATAAAATACTATAGCATAGTTTGAATAGAATAAAGCTAAAACAAAAATTAAACGAAAAATAAGTGGATGAACCGAATAATATTCACCTAAACCGCCACAAACGCCAAAAAGAATTTTATTTGTAGCAGAACGCCTTAAAACTTTTTTAGGTGTTAAATTATTCGTTTCAAGTTCAATAAAATTTGCATCCTCTGCGTTTTTATAGTCGTCTTTATTATGATCGTTCATAATGTTAATAAGTTGTAATCCTATCCTTAATGTTAATAACTCTTCTTTCAGTTATAATTTTATCGATTCGAGTATCTTGATGAGTTGATTCTATATAATCAAAAATTTGAAATTCAAACGCAAGTACTACTTTAGGAGCGAAGGTCTGTTTAAGTAATTTATCGTAATACCCGCCGCCGTATCCAATTCGTTGTCCGCTGATTGAAACGGCAAGGGCAGGCACAATAATTAAATCTATATCGCTCATATCCTCATCCATACCGTAAACCGGTTCAAAATATCCTTCGCTATTTTTTGTAACATGATCCCAGCCCATAAATTGACATCTTCTAAATTCTTTTTTTAGTTTATTCAATTTGGGTAAAATTACAACCTTTCCGCTTGAACTCATATAGTCAATTAAAGTTCTTGTATCTACTTCACCGGGTCTGCTTGCAATATAACAATGGATTGCTTTGGCAAAAACAAAATCATCTGTTTGACTTAATCTGTCAATTATTCTTTTCGTTTTTGTTTTTAATTCAATTTCGGTATGTTCGGCTCTTCTTTGCACAACTATTTTCCGAGCTTCGGACTTTGGAATTAAGGTTTTAAGCTTCATAACTTTACCGGTGTTTTGTTAGCATTAACAATCTATTTATTTAATAAATTCCTTATTTATAATAAAATAAATTTGGTTAAAATGCAATTAAAAATTACCGTACAAATTAAAAATATAGTTGCTTTGCGTTTAAT
>CALGLM010000069.1 GCA_937930275.1 uncultured Ignavibacteria bacterium | reverse complement strand
AGTTTGTTGGAAAGCTTGTTAAGTTGGGCACGGTTGCAAACAAATAGATTAGTTTTGAACATTGAAAAACTTAGTATATCGGAAATGTTAAATAATATTGTACCGGTTTATAACGAAACATTGCAAGCAAAAAATATTAATCTTCAAATTTTAACGGATTCCGATTATTATTGTTATGCTGATAGATATTCAATAGAAACCGTATTAAGGAATTTACTTTCTAATGCAATTAAATTTAGCTTTCCGAATAGTAAAATTATAATTGGGATAGAATCAGCAGAAGAAGAGATTGTATTATATGTTAAAGATTTTGGTGTAGGTATGACCGATGAGAAAATACTTAATATCTTTACACTTTCAAATAATAAGACAACTAACGGTACTTTGCACGAAACGGGTACAGGTTTAGGTTTACTGATTTGCAAGGAGTTTATTGAAAAAAATAATGGTAAAATATGGGTAGAAAGTAAAGAAAACGAAGGGACTACATTTTTTATCAGTTTAGAAAAAGCAGAAAAAACTTAGACTAAATTGTACAATCTATTTATCATTAAATAAGTACTCAACCGGTTTTAATAAAGTGCTTTTTACAGCCGGTGAATTATCATAAGTGTTGCCGGTTGTTAAAATAAGCCTTTTTTTTGCGCGCGACATTGCTACATATAATAGTTTACAAGTTTCATACAAATTTTTAGCGTAATGCGGATATATATAATTATTAAAATCCGGAATAAAAACATTATCAAATTCTAACCCTTTTGCTCTGTGAATAGTGCTAATTATAATTTTATCGTTTTCGGTAATTAAATCTGAAGTTTTGCATTTTCTGTAAAAATTCAAATTTTTTGAAAGCAATTTTCCGATAATATCAGGCTTAGTTTTTAAGTCCATATGATTAAGCAGTTTTGCCAATTCACCTAAATTTGCATCCTCCATTTTACAATACATAACAAAATCTTCAATAATATCTCTAAATGAAACTGGCAAATTATTATTTTTTATCTTATTGAAAAAAGGAGCATAATTTGTAGTAAAAAGTTTTAATTTTTTCATGTTGTCTAAAATAAAATATTCTGCATCATTAAGTCTATCGAATACCTCCGAAGAAAGATTTAAGATAACTTTAACCGTTGCTTCAACATCATCTACTGCATTATGGGTGTTTTTAGTATCAATACTTAATAGGTTAATTAAATAGCTTAATTTATAGCTGTGTAATTTAGGTCTAACTCTTTTTACTATATCAATTGTATCAAACATTAACTCCGGTAATTTAAAATCCGAATATAAGTTGTTTCGTTTTAAATTATAAATAAGCATGTATTTATCGAAATTTAAATTATGAGCAACAAGCGGAGATCCTTGTAAAAAGTCATTAAAAAGTAATAACGCTTCGCATGCAGAAACGCCGTTAATTTCCAAAAAACTGTTAGTAATTTTATGAACTTTACTGCTTTCCGTCAAATCTTTATCAGTTTTAATATAAACGTTAAATCTTTCGTCTATTTTACCGTTTATTACCGAAACGGCAGCAATTTGTATAATATCATCATTAAATGTATCAAGACCGCTTGTCTCGGTATCAAAAAACACTAATCTCCCTTTTACAAATAATTCTTTAAAATCAGTGAAATTTTTAGTGTAATCCAAATCTTCTCTCATTAAATCAATCGGCAAAATACCGTTTTCATAAAGCTTATTTATAAAGAGTCTTGATTCTCTAAGTGTCGGAATTTTTGCAAAAATTTTGAATAATCTTACCCAATTGCTCCTTTCAAAAGGTTTATATATTGAATTTAAAAACGAAAAGATATCTTTAATAAAACTTCGCCTAAATAAATCATATTTAGTTACCTTAAAAACGTTTGCAATTGATTTATCAAAACAATCATAAAAAAGTTCGACATCAATATTTTTATAAAAAAGCATGGCGGTTTGCTCGTTATTAACATCAAATTTTTCAGCTATCTTTTCAATCTTGCTATATTGTTGAGATTGATTACTCTGAGCAAAATCAAGCAATTTTAATTTTTGTGAGTTTGAATGTGAGTTGCTAAAAGTTTGAAAAGGAATTTTATATTTGTTATCGGTAAAGTACCAACCTAAGTATTCGTTAAGCATAGTATTTATTTCTGCTTCGCTTCTAAAATTTTGTGATAATTTATGAAGCGTATGATCCTTTGTGAATTCTTGTAACAGCTCGAGCCGTGCGCCGTTAAATCCAAAAATTGATTGATAAATATCGCCGTAAAGCACTACGTTAGCAGAAGGTTTTTGAATATACTTAACAATGTTCCATTGTATTTCGTTTAAATCTTGAGCTTCATCTACCTGAATAATACTAAATTTGCCAAAATCAAGATTATCACTGTCAATAATTAAGTGTTTTAATGTTAAAACTAAAATATCGTCATAATCATATAACAGAGATTCTTTTTTAATTTTTTCATACCTAACAATTAATTTCAGATAATATTCTTCTATATGTTTTTCACTTCTGTTTAAAAACGGGGCTAAATTGTTATTTACTTTATTTATTAGAGCCTTTTTGCAAAAGGTTTCATATTTAGGACTACTAATGCCGAGCGAAGCGCTTGCTTCTTTTAAGATTTCTTCGGCATCCGCATCATCAATAAAAGAACTGGCAAGAGGAATTAATTGATTTTTGGTTAAAAACTGAGTTCCGAACCCGTGTATATTGCTTATAAAAACTTTAGAATTAGGTACTCTCTGTTTAACTCTGTCAAGCATATTTCGGGCAGCACGGTTTGTAAAAGTTAAACAAATGATTTCGCTTTCAGGAAATTTATCAACTGTTACAGCTTTTAAAACACGCTGAGCAATTAATTCGGTTTTCCCGGTTCCGGGAGGTGCAAGAACCAAGTGTTTTCCTTCAGAAAGGTTTAATATTCTTACTTGTTCTTCTGAGAGTTCGTTAATATTTAGCTCCATTCCTTTACCAAAATTAATTATAAAATATTCTCAAAACTCCCGTTATTAGGGAGTTTTGAGAAATATAAAATAAATTACAACAGTATTACAACATTAATTTCATAAATTTTGAATATTCTTCTTTAGCAGCATCTACTGCCATCAACATAAAATCGATTGTTGTTTGAGCATCGTATGCACCTTCTAATACGGGATAGTGCATTCTCATCATAATGTTGTCTTCGTCATCTAATATAAACTTTACATATGTGTAATCGTTATTTAATTCATTTATTAGCTCGTAATAAGCTTCTTTATTCTTTTCTTCAGAAACGTTAATGTAATTAAATAAATAAACTGTACCTACAAAGTTAGGTTTATCTTGTAATGCTGCTACTACACGTACACGAGGACCATTTTTAATACTTTCTTCAAATGCAAAATATTTTGTACCGTCTTCTTCACCGGTCCAATTTTCCAAATCAATTTCTTTTTGCGCTAATAATTCTTCAAATTTTTGGATGCTCTCACTCATATTAACTCCGTTCTATTATTAAAGTAGTTTTTATTTTTTGTGCCCCGTTAAATTTAAAATGCAAAATTTATTTCCTCTCTATACACTTATTAAAAATAAATAAATATTACAATTTTTGCAAGTAAAAAAGGGAAAACAAGAAATTTTGTAATAACAAAATAGAAATATTACAGTTTTACTAAGTTATTTAATTAATCCTTCTGTGTCGAATCAGTCTTCGGAATTTTTGTTGTCATCATTTTCTGAATGAACTCATTCTATTCTTTCTCAGTATAATTCTTGTAAACTCCAAAATATAAATTGTGAAAAATAAACAATTTTAGAGAAAACTCCCCGTTTTTTTTCGCAAAATACTCCCACCGGCAATGGGGGACTATTTCTATCATTTTCACAAAGTTACTGAAACCGAATTACATCACTAAAAAGTTACCGAAATAATTTTGATTATATTCGCTTATTCATTTATTTCGTATTTTTACGTTTGATAGTTTTAATTTTATTATAATTAAGTAACAAACATGAAATCTACAAAACGAATAATAACAGTAATTATTACGCTTTTTATAGTTTATTTTTTAAAAAGCGGAATTTTTAATAAAACCGATAATAACATCGGCAATGAAAAAGATAATAGCTTTGTTACAATAACCAAAATAGTTGACGGAGACACTTTTGGAGTTATATATAACGGTAAAAATGAAAAAGTACGTTTAATTGGTATTGATACTCCCGAAGCTAAAAAAAATAAAAAAGCATATAAAGATTCAAAACGAAGTAAAAGTGATGTAGAAAAAATTGTCGAATTAGGACTTAAATCTAAAGAGTTTGTAAAAAGCATTGTTAAAGTGGGTGATAAGCTGAAAGTTGAATTTGATATAAGAGAACGGGACCAGTATGGCAGACTTTTAGTTTACTTATATCTTAAAAACGGAGAAATGCTGAATAATTATATAATTAAAGAAGGGTATGCCTCACCTCTTACTTATCCGCCGAATGTTAAATACGAGGAGATGTTTAAAAATTCTTATATAAAAGCCAGAGAAAACAATAAAGGATTGTGGACAGTTCGATAGAAATTACTATTGCGTATATAATCAAAATTAAATGTTACCGAAAAATAGGAATAAATTTATAAAATAG
>CALGLM010000068.1 GCA_937930275.1 uncultured Ignavibacteria bacterium | reverse complement strand
CCCCTTGTTTGCTATAAACAAAATTTTCCGGCGAAATATATTTTAATCCGTTTAAAGCTTCCGTAAAAAGAAAAACAAAAATAAGCAATAAAATAAAAAACGTGATTGAGCCGATAAACATTAAAATTGTTTCGGCAATTTTATCCTTAAACTTTGTTGTTGCGGATAATTTTTTTTCATAATTTGCTATTTTTTTATTTATTGGCATAAGTTAGCGGTATGTATTCCATTTCTTTTACTAATTTTTGTCCGTTTTGCGATTTAACAAAATTTATATACTTAATAACTGCATTATTATTAAAACTTGTTGTAAAACAATAAAGATACCTTGCCAAAGGATAATTTCCGTTCCATATATATTTGTAATTTATTTGTTTATGCTGTATTAAATTAACCGCAATATCCGTCTTATTTTTCTTAATTTTAATAATTTTTACATCATTTCTTTTTGCAAAATAACCCAAACTGCCGTATCCGATAGCCGAAACGTCTCCGGCAATTGCTTCGGCAAGCGAACTTGTACCTTGTAAAACTTGGGTTGAAGAATCAAAATCATAATTCGTGTTTTCGTTTGAATTATTAAGTATAACGTTTTTAACAAATTCGTAAGTGCCGCTGCTATTTTCTCTTCCAAATAAAGTAATTTTAGCAGATGATCCCCCTAATTGCTTCCAGTTATTAATTTTTCCCGTAAAAATTTGTTTTAACTGATAAAAATCGAGCGAATCAATTTTATTGTTTTTGTTAACAATTATTGCAATAGCATCTAAAGCTACAATATGCTTTTTTATTATTAAATTATGCAACTTAGCTTTTTTAGTTTCGGATTGTTTCAACTCTCTGCTTACATTAGCAATTTGGCCAGTATTGTTTAATAAAGCTGCAATACCCGTACCGCTACCTCCGCCGTTTATCTGTACAGAAATATTTGGGTATTGTTTCATAAACTCAATTGCCCAAATTTTTGACAAATTTACCATTGTATCGCTTCCTTTTATTATTATCGTCTCTTTTTTACCGGTATTTGTGTTGCATCCCATTAAGACTAAAAGGAATATTATAACAATTTTTTTCATTAGTTTTATAAGTTTAACCTGCTAAATTACAAATATTTATACAATAGATATTATTAAATTATTGTTAAAATTTTATTTAAAAAAGGTTTCGCAATTTTATTGATTATTTGTTAATTTTAAAATTCAAATTACATAAGGTTTATGGCATATGATTTGTCCCAATTGCAAAAATCAAATTTCGGATTCTTCAAAATTTTGCCCTATTTGCGGTATAACGGTACAAGGAGGAAACGAATACGGTAATAACTCTCAAACAACAAATAATTACCAAAATAATTTTAACAGTTTAAAAACCGGCAAAAAAAGTCCGGTTTTAGCATTAGTATTAAGCCTATTAATTGTGGGATTAGGGCAGTTGTATCTCGGAAAAGCAAGCAAAGGATTATTAATGTTTGGGCTTGCAGTTTTCTTTTCGTTTATTTCATTAGGTATCGGTTGGTTCGCCGTTGCTATATGGAGTGCCGTTGACGCCTACAACACGGCAAAAAGTATGTAAATGATCGGAATACTACGCCCGGTTAAAAGTCGTCTTAATAAAAATTTATCGGATACAATACACTTAACCCATTGTACCGGTTGTGTTGCCGTTAAAAACAAAGGGGCACGTCCTTTATCTCTTTTTTATATTTACGAGGCAGACTTTTTACTTTATTTATATTTTGGTTTTAATAAATTAAACAAACAATCTAAAAAAGTATTGTGTACCGGGTTTCCTATTGTAAAAAAGCCAATCCATATTTTGACCGAAGAGGAAAACAAAGTAGTTTTTTATTTTTCCGTAATTGCCGCATATTCTTTTTTAGATGATAAAATAAGAGATGATAATAGCATTAAAGCCAAAATGTTTATCGGTTTGTACAAAAAGTACTTTGATACTGCTTACAGCTTTCTTAATATTACCGACAAACAAATTTATAACCCTAAAAATTTAGATAAAATAAATGAACTTGAAGCAAAGAACTTAAACGAACTTTGCTTGTTGTATCGTCCGTTAACTTCTAATTTATATTACAATTCGTTAAAAAAATTGGGAATTAATATTTCGGATAATTTATTAACCGAAATTTGTAATTATATATCCGATATTCTTATATTTACCGATTCGATTGCCGATTATTATGAAGATATAAAAGAGAATAATTTTAATCCGATAAAAGACGAAAGAGAACTTGAAACGGCTTTCGGTAATTTACAAAATTTAATAAGTAAACTTTCTATACTAATTAGCTTAACAAGTAACCCTTGGAAAGAAATAATGCAAAATATATTAACATACGGAATTATTAATTATATAAATAAAAAACGGGAAAAAGATGACAAGAGATGAGGCAATAAACATATTAAAACTTCAAACAACAAACCCTACACAAGAAGAAATAATTGCTGCTTATCGCAAACTTTCACGAAAATATCATCCTGATTTATATCAAAGTGCAGACGAAGCGGTAAAAGAAGTGATGCATGAAAAATTTATTCAAATTACACAGGCAAAAGATTTTTTATTGAATAATCAGCATTCTTCAAACTATTCGTCATCTAATTATAATCAAAATAATTCCGGAAATTTTTCTGCAGAAGTATCGCAGTTTGAATCCTTTTTGCAAAGACGCCAATATTACGAAGCCGAAAATTTAATTAATTCCTTAATTTCCCGTTTCGGCGAAACATCTTATTTGTTGGAGCTTAGAATCAAACTCGCTTCCGAAACAGGCAACTATAGACTTGCTTATAATGATATGAAAAAACTTGAAAATTTGGAACCCGCATTAGCAAACGACCCCGATTTTTATCATTACAAAGCAATTGTTGCCGCTCATGCAGGTGATTTTTTAGTTGCATTAAATACAATTGATAAAGCTATAAGCATGCTCGGTTCACCTGCCCCCGAGTTTTTGGCAACTAAAGCCAATATTTTAATTATGCAGGGAAGAACAAATGACGCAGACCAAATAATTGCTATTTTGGAACGTTACGACCCCAATCATCCTTTAGTACAACAACGCAGACAAGTTTATAACGTTGGAGGAAGATATGTTGATAAAGGGGATGCCGCAACAAGTGCATGTGCTGCTTGTGCTATTTTAGAATGTCTTTTTGATTGCTGTTAAAAATGGATAACTTTGCTTTACTTACTTTAGTTTTTATTTCCGTATTTGATAGAGCCGGAATTCCCGTTGCGTTTATTTCGGGAATGATATTACTCGGAGAAAATTCAAATAATTTGCTATCTTTTTATCTGCTTGTTTGTGCGGCGGGATTAAGCGGCGATATATTAATGTATATTTTAGGACTTTATCTCGGAAATAAAAAAGAACAAAACTATTTAACTAAAAACGCAGGTTTAGTAAGTTTGGTTGTTCAAAAAACATCTTTTATTTTAACTAATCCTATTTTATGGATTTACGGATGTAAAGTTTTTAACTACATTAACCAATTTATTCCGATATTATTAGGAATTAAAAGATACTCGCCGTTAAAGTTTACCTTAAACTCGATCATTGCCAATATCATTTGGTTTGGTATTTTTTACCTTCTTTCTTTTCCGTATTTATATATTCTGGCTAAACATGGTAAAACTTTGGGAATAATTTCCGGAGTAACGGGACTAATTGTTATTTGGGTAGGTATAAAAATTTGGGAGAAAAAAAATAAACAATTTTACAATTAAAATATTAATGAACTTATTTTATATATTTTGATTGTTGATAATATAAATTTAAGATAAAATTACTATGGAAACAAAAATTTCAAATGCCTTATGTGCTATTCAATTAGACGAAATTAACAGTTATTTAATCTACAAAAACTTAGCCGAAAAAGTTAAAGAACCCGAAAATAAAAAAATATTAAGCGATATTGCCGAAAACGAAAAAGAACATTGGGAAAAGCTTAAAAAATATACCGATAAAGATATAAAGCCGAATAATATTAAAGTGTTTTTTTATACTTTTATCGCTCAAATTTTAGGCTTAACTTTTTCGTTAAAACTAATGGAAAACGGTGAGAAAAAAGCTGAAGAGATTTATAAGCAAATAGGAACGACAATACCCGAAATTGAGCAATTTTTACGTGACGAAGAGAGGCACGAAAAAGAATTAATTAATTTAATAAACGAAGAGAAGTTAAATTATATGGGTTCGGTTGTGCTTGGCTTAAACGATGCACTTGTTGAGTTAACGGGAGCGTTAGCCGGTTTTACTTTAGCAATACAAAATAGTCGTTTAATTGCTTTTTTAGGCTTAATAACTGGTATTTCCGCTTCGTTATCTATGTCTGCAAGCGAATTTTTATCGCAAAGACAAGAAGATAGCGGACAGGATGCGGCAAAATCCAGTCTATATACCGGAATAGCTTATATTTTTACGGTTATTTTATTGGTAGCACCATTTTTTATATTTACAAGTTATTTATTAAATATAGCAATTACTATGATGGTTGCAATTTTAATTATATTGTTTTTTAATTTTTATATCTCGGTTGCAAAAGAACTTCCTTTTAAAGAACGTTTTTTTGAAATGCTTTATATAAGCTTAGGAGTTGCCTCAATTTCATTTTTAATTGGTTACGTTGTTAGAGTTTACTTTAAAATTGATATATAAATAAGGAGCTTTGCTTGAAAATAGGATTGGTTTTTAGCGGGGGCGGCGCAAAAGGCGCATACGAAATAGGTGTTTGGAAAGCTTTGCGTAAGTTAAAACTGGATAAACATATAAGTGTAATTTCGGGCACTTCAATCGGTGCACTTAATGCCGTTTTATTTGTAAACGGGGATTATAACAAAGCCGAAAATATTTGGAATAATTTAACATTAGAACAAATTACAAAACCTACAACCGAAAACTTAAATTTAAAGTTGACTCCTTTTATTGATAAAATGATGTTTCCCCAGTTAAAAACTGCGGGTAGTTATATTAAATCTGCAATTAATAAATACATTTCAATCGGTGCTTTTTCGCAGGAAAGCGTAAAAAACTTTATTGAAAAATACGTGGATTTTGAAAAGATATATTCATTTAAAGGAATATGTTACGTTTCGGTTTTTAACAACAAACTTAACAAACCCGAGTATATAAAGTTAAACCATTTAACGGAAGAAAAAATAATCCGGTATTTACTTGCAACAACAGCAATGCCGGTAATTTTTGATAAAGTTACAATTGACGGTAACGATTACTATGACGGAGGTATTCCTTTTTTTGGAGCTAACACACCTATAGCGCCGGTTATAAAAGAAAAGTGCGATATAATAATTGCCGTTACTACTAACCAATGGGGAGATTTTTGGGCAAAAGAAAAAAACGAATCCGATGCAAAAATTTATTGGGTTATTCCCCAAGAAGATTTATGGAATTTTATAGACGGAACTTTCGCATTTAACCCCGAAGATATTAAAAGAAGGATTCAGCAAGGTTATAAAGAAGGAATGAGGGTATTAAAAAATTTAAGTTTAATACCTACCGTCAAGTAAATATAATTATTCCCCTAATTTGCAATTAATGGTTTAATGCGAAAATATTCTATAATATAGCACCATTTTCTATTTTGTAAAACTGACCTTAAAACAGCTCCCTTCACCTTTTTTACTATTGCAAGTTATATCGGCACCGTTAAGTTCACAATATTTTTTAACAATTGCCAAACCTAATCCGTTTCCTTCAAAACTTCGCGTGTAACCTTGCTGCTCTTGGCTAAAAGGAGTAAATAATATTGGCAAATACTCTTCGCTTATTCCCACTCCGCTATCTTGAACGCAGCAAATAATTTTTCCTTCTTCGTTATATAATGTTAACTTAATTCCCCCTTTATTAGTAAACTTAATTGCATTATCTACCAAATTGGAAAAAATTTGATATACGGAATAATTATCACCAAATATTATTGAATCCTCAATTTTATTTTCATA
>CALGLM010000067.1 GCA_937930275.1 uncultured Ignavibacteria bacterium | reverse complement strand
AATTTTGTGATTTATGTCAATTATTAGAGTATTTAAGACAAAATATCTTGTTATAGTGATGTTTATTCTAAATTCAATTGCTTGAAACTTTTAGGGTCATCCCAAAACCAAGCATTGTTTCAGCTATTTCAATTAAATGGGGCGGGATATTTAAACGGTGTTTTAGACCGTATTTTTCAAATCTTCTAATAACCGGTTAGCTTTACTGTATTTCCGATTCGTACGTTAAAACTCGGTTCAGTTTGTTTAATACCAATAGCAGCAGATATAGGTTTAAAAAAAGCTTTAGAAAACACAAATAGCTTCTTTTAAGTCCAGTAAAAAATTCGAACAATTTGAAGCAAGTTGTTAATGTTGGTGATTAATTTTTTGCCAGACACATTGGTTTTTGCAAATCCACCGTCAAGTTCATTTATCTTATTTTAAGTTAAGATAAGTATTGCAATCGATTATTTGATTATTTGGACAAGTATTCCCCGTATTGACAAACGAAACAAAAAATAGTATATTTATATTGGCTTTAGGTTTCCCCGTGGAGTTAACTTAAAGAGACCCTAAAGCAGCGCACGGGAGCTGTTAAACGCTTTAGGTTTGTGTGAATAGGACAGTTTTACTGCCCTATTCCCGTTTTAAAATAGCAGATTTCCTTATCTTGTCTATGTCTCTGAAATCTTGCGGATTAGCATTCCAAAGAATCGAGCTGTCTTTTCCAATTCTCAAGACGATATAATTAGCCCTATTTTTACGATCTTTGAATAATGAAAAATAGTTTTTTCTATATTCGAAATAGCCTTTATCCAAAATACATTCGTTTAGGTACACTTTAGATAGATTTTAAAAGCCTTTTATATTAAAAGACTTGAGAAGTTAAACGAACTTATTGGTATGGTAAATTTATTAAAGAAAAATGATTAATTCACTAAAACGTAATGTTTTTTTTCTTCAAATAATCTTCTACTTCTTTATTCTTTTTACCACGCCAAGTAAGTCCTAAAAATAAATTGGCAAATCCTTTTGCTAAGTATAGGCAAACTAACAATATAGTAAATGCTTCAAACCATGTTAAATCTTTCAAATTAAGGTCTCCCAATGGCTAATAACGAAATAAAGTTAAAAATAACAATAGATAATAAAGAGGCTGTTGCTGTAATACAAATTATGGATGATAATATAAAAGAATTATATCAAAGTTTCAAGTATGGGCAGCAAGAAGTAAACGGTTTTACAACTTCTATCTCACGAGCTTTTAACAATGCAAGAGAAATTTTTCAAGGTGTTAGGGAAGCTTATTCAGCCCTTCAAATGGCTTTTGGCAGCATGCTTAAGGCATATGGCGAACAAGAACTGAATGAAGTAAAATTACAAACCGCACTAAGGCAAACCGGTAATTATACCGAACAAACAATGCAAGAGCTTAAAAATTACGCTTCTACGTTGCAAAGCGTTTGCTTATAAAAGAATTTGCTTAGGTTTTGGGTATATTGTCGAAAATTTGATTATGTTTTGTATTGTTAAAACAACAACTTGCACCCGAGCTTTTCGGCAACGGTAAAAAGAAGGGACTTGCAATTACAACAAGTACTTCCGAAATTACCGAAATTGTAAATTATATCCTTGAAACCGAAAACGGAGAAAAACCCGAAATTACCGAAGCCGATATTAATAATACCGGCATGCGTTAGTTTACGACTATAATTACCG
>CALGLM010000066.1 GCA_937930275.1 uncultured Ignavibacteria bacterium | reverse complement strand
TAAACACGGAATTAGCAAAATGGTTACGTACGGCGAACTCAATTTTACAGAAAAAATACCCTATCCGCAAGTTGCCATAGGACTTTCGCGTGCTCTTAAATTAGGGGGAAGAATAGGTGATACTATTACGGTAACAGCGATTAACAATTTGGAAAAATCATTTATTAATTTTACGATACCCACAACAAAAAAATATATTATAGGTGCAATATTTGAATCAAGTAATCTGGATTTTGATAATTCGGTAATTTTTTGCGAGTTAAGCTCGGCAATTAGAGTATTCAACTATAAACATAAAATTAGCGGATATGAAGTTTTGCTTGACGATTTTAAAAATGCTGATAATGTAAAAAAAGACTTACTGACTAAAATAAATATTGAAAATTTTTCAATTAGCACCTGGTACGAGCTGCACAAAGATTTGTATAACGTAATGTTAATAGAAAGATGGTCTGCATATTTATTGCTAAGTTTAATTATTGCAATTGCTTCGTTCAATATACTTGCATCTTTAACAATGAGCGTAATAGAAAAGAAAAAGGACATTGCGGTTTTACGTTCAATGGGTGCAACCGGCAAATCAATACTCAGAATATTTATGTTTGAAGGCATTTTAGTGGGAATTATAGGAACATTCAGCGGAATTATTTTAGGTTTAATTACTTGTTTTGTTCAAATTAAATTTAAAATATACCCTATGGATCCTACAAAATATATTATTGATGCATTACCGGTTGAAGTAAATTTGTTTGATATAATTGCTATAGCCGCAATGGCATTAATTTTATCATTTTTTGCTGCTTTATACCCTGCAAAACGTGCTGCAAAAACATCAATAATCGATTCAATTAAATGGGAATAGTAAGATTATGGATACAATACTAAAAAGCGAAAACATAATTAAATCGTACCATAAAACCAAACAGGGTAAAATTGAAGTCCTTAAAAACGTTAGTTTAAGTATTGAACCCAACAAAATTACGGTTATTGTTGGGGCAAGCGGTGCCGGAAAAAGCACTTTACTACATATTTTAAGCGGATTAGATTTACCGGATTCAGGCAAAGTTATAGTTAAAGAAACCGAGATTTCGACTTTAAAGGATAAAGAACTTTCTAAATTTAGAAATAAAAATATTGGCTTTATTTTTCAATTCCACCATTTATTACCGGAATTTACTGCTTTAGAAAACGCAATTATGCCCATGCTAATTGACGGCGTTTCTTATTCAAAAGCCGAAAAACGAGGATTGGAGTTATTAAAAAATTTAGGATTAGAAAATAGAATTGACCATAAACCTGCCGAGTTAAGCGGCGGCGAGCAGCAGCGCGTAGCGGTTGCAAGAGCAATGGCTAATAATCCGGATATTATTTTTGCCGATGAACCTACCGGAAACTTAGATACCGCAAACAGCGAAATCATGCATCAAATTTTTAACGACTTAAAATTAAAAGAGAAAAAAACTTTACTTATTGTAACTCATAATCCTAACTTAGTAAGCATTGCAGATACCGTAATTGAAATGAAAGACGGTATTATTATTTCATCAACTAACAATACAAACTAATCCCTTTAAATACTGCGATTCGGGAAAAGATGTTAAAATCGGATGATCGCACGCCTGCGTTAAAAATTTAACAATTCTTACTTCCCTGCCGCTATCAAATGCAGCAGAAGATATAATTTGGTGAAAAGTTTCGCCGGAAATATGACCCGAACAAGAAAAAGTAAAAAGCACTCCGTTTTTTCTCAATAATTTCATAGCCAGCAGATTAATATCTTTATAGCCCTTGGATGCTTTAGCTACTTGTGAAACTGATTCGGCAAATTTAGGCGGATCCAATACAATAACGTCAAATTGTTTATTCATGTCTCTATACTTGCGTAAAAGTCTAAATGCATCTTCTTGTTCAAAAGTAACTCGGTTCAAATCCAAATTATTCAGTTTAATGTTTTCGGCGGCAATATTATTTGCCGATTCGCTTGTTTCCACATTAACCAACGATTTTGCTCCTCCTTTAAGAGCAAAAATACCAAATCCACCCGTATAAGAAAAACAGTTAAGAACATCTTTATCATTACAAAAACTCAACAATTCTGCTCTATTATCTCTTTGGTCTAAGTAATACCCCGTTTTATGTCCGTTAATTACATCCACGAGGTAATAAACACCGTTTTCAAAAATTTTTATAAGTTCGTTCGGCTCTTTACCGTATAAAACTTGTTTTACGGTATTTAAGCCTTCTTTACTTCGTATTTCGTTATCACTGCGCTCATAAATTGAAACCGGTTTAATTACCGATATAATTGCCTTAATAGATCG
>CALGLM010000065.1 GCA_937930275.1 uncultured Ignavibacteria bacterium | reverse complement strand
CGTTTTGCTATTACTTCCCCTGTTCCGCATTTGGGGCACTTAATTCCAATTTTTATTTGTTCTGTATAATCACAGTTTGGATAGTTTTCGCACCCGATAAACTTACCAAATTTACCACTCCTAAAAATAGTCTTTCCTCCGCATTTAGGGCAAGTTGCTCCGGTAAACTCAGGTTCTTTTTCTTCTTTTTTGATTTCTTTTATGGGTCTTATATTTTTACATTCCGGATAGTTGGTACAAGCTAAAAATTTACCGTATCTTCCTATTTTTACATCCATATCATGACCGCATTTTTCGCATTTAACTTTCTCAATTTCTTTTTCAACTTTTTCAAGTGCTGCAGAAAACGGGATATAAAAATCTTTTAAAACTTTTACATAATCTATTTCTCCACCGGCAATTAAATCTAATTCGTCTTCCATAGCCGCCGTAAAATTAACATTTAAGATTCGGGGAAAATTTTTAACTAAAATATCATTTACTTTATTCCCTAATTCCGTAGGATATAGTTTTCTGTTTTCAACATACACATAATCTCTTTCTAAAATTGTGCTTAATATTAACGCGTATGTACTCGGTCTTCCTATTCCCTTGTCTTCTAATTCCTTTATTAACGTACTTTCGGTAAAACGTGCCGGTGGTTTTGTAAAATGCTGATTTTTTTCTAATTCAGTAAGCTTAAGATTCTCCTCTTTTTTTAAGCCAAGAGGGATCGGAAATTCTTCTTTTTCAGGATTAAATTCATAATCTTCTGAACTTTCGTCATATAATTTCATAAAACCGTCAAATTTTAATGCACTTCCGGTGGCTTTAAATAAATATTCATCAGCACAAATACTAACGGTTAATGATTCAAATATTGCTGATTCCATTTGCGAGGCAATAAATCTTTTCCAAATTAAATCATATAATTCATATTGATCTTTAGATAAATATTCTTTGATTGAATCAGGCGAGTATTTTGTTGTTGTCGGTCTAATTGCTTCATGAGCATCTTGTACGTTTTTTTTCTTTTTTTCGTAAAGTTTTGGTCTATCGGGTAAATAATCCTTTCCAAATCTTTCCAGAATAAAACTTCTTGCAGCAGTCAAACTTTCTTCGCTTAATCTTGTACTATCTGTTCTCATATACGATATTAAACCAACATATCCGTCTGATCCGAGACTTATACCTTCATACAATTCTTGAGCAATCTGCATGGTTTTTTTACTCTTGAACTTTAATACTTTTGATGCCTCAACCTGTAAGGTACTTGTAATAAAAGGAGGATATGGATTTCTTTTAACATCTTTTTGAGAAATATCGGAAATTAGAAAATTCTCTTTTAACTCTATTTCTTTTGCAACTGCATCAGCTTTTTCTTCACTATCAATAACAAAATTTTTAGCACAAAACTCTTTCTTCTTGGGGTCACTTAAGTCTTTTAATAAAATCTTAATCGGTTTTCCGCTTACTTCAACAAGTTTTGCCTTAAATGAATCATTTTTTTTAGTTAAAAAATTTCCCCATAACGACCAATACTCGCTTGAAACAAAAGTTTTTATTTCTTGCTCTCGCTCACAGATTAATCTTAGAGCAACGGATTGCACTCGACCAGCCGATAGACTTGTGGAAGGGCTATCAATTATCGCTTTCCATAAAAACGGGCTAATTTTATAACCTATTATTCTATCCATAACACGTCTTGCACGTTGGCTATTTACTAAGTCCAAATTAATTCTA
>CALGLM010000064.1 GCA_937930275.1 uncultured Ignavibacteria bacterium | reverse complement strand
TCATAAAGGAAACCAAATACAACGTGACGACATTACGTTATTAAGCGTTACAATTCCCTATGTAGCACACAATATTTTAATATTTAAGGGACATTTTAATAACGATGCAATTGTAAACTTAGCCGAGGAGTTTAAACAAGCTGCGTTAAATTTATTGAGTGAAAAACAAATAAAAAATACTTTGTTTTGCATAATTGAATTATTGCAAAATATTTATTTGTACAGTGATGATTATTTAATTAATGAAGATAAAAAATTTGTTTACGGAGAAATAACAGTAAAAAAAATTAATAATTACATTGTTATTAAAACGATAAACCGAGCCGTAAAAAAACAGTTTGAAATATTAAACCAAAAAGTTAACCAATTACTTAAATTGAATTATGCCGAATTATTGAATTTAAGGAACGAGATAATGCATAAAAAAGAATCGGAATTATATTCCAAAGGAGCGGGGTTAGGATTTATAGAGATATTAAAGAGGAACAACGCTAAAATAGAATTAAAGCAATTAAATGAGAGTGAAAAAAATTGTGACATTGAAATTAAATTAAATATTAAATTGGAGCAATAAATGGAAAACCTCTATATCCCTAAAACATTAAATAGCTTTGAAGTTGATTTTAACGTATCGAACGGTAATTGCAAACTAACGGGTTCTTCATACCCCGAAAACGCCCCCGAATTTTTTAAACCGGTATTTGCATGGGTAAATAAATATGCATCCGAAATAGGAGAAAAAATTAATTTTATTTTTACTATTGATTATCTAAACTCGGGTTCAATTAAACTAATTTTTGAATTGGTAGAATTACTTGACAAATTAAACAAAGTGGGGATTGATGTTAACATTGACTGGCATTATAAATATATAGACGAAGATATAAAAGAATTAGGTGAGGAATTTGTAGAAACGGTAACATGCAAATTTAATTTAATTGAAGATTAAGGGGAATAATATAATGACTGATAAAAACGAAACCGAATTGTCTTTTAAGGAAGAAAAAGACTTTTTAAATAGAATTAAAAAAGTAAAATCAAAAGAAGATGCGGATCTTCTGTTTCTAAAAATTGAATATAATATCTTAGCCGAAAATTATGAAAAGCTGCTAAAAAGCACGATACTTATTTCTAAAACAGGGGATAAAGCTCAAAAAAAATTACTAAAGTATAAAGAGATTTTAGAACAGTTGACAAAACTTTAATTAAAAAGACTATTTAGTACGGCTAATATCTTTTTTTGATAATTTCTTCCGATCGGTAATTTTTTATTGTTACTAAGTTCAATTTCCGAACTTGAAAATGCTATTACTTTTTTTCCCGATACTATATAAGATCTGTGTACACGTAAAAAATGTCTATCCGATAATAATTCTTCATAATTGCTTATTGTGTTTTTTGTAATAAATTTTTTATCCTTTAAATGAAAAACAACATAATCTTTTAAACTTTCTAAATAAACAATCTCATCTATAAAAATCTTAGTCATTTTTCTATCTACTTTAATAAATAAATATTCTTGTTCGTTTTCGGAATTTATTGTCTTATAGTTAGTTTCATCCGGAGAGATAACAGAAAAAACTTTATCCATTGCTTTAATAAACCGCTCAAAAGAAATAGGCTTTAACAGATAATCAATTGCGTTTAACTCAAATCCGTCAAGCGCATAATCTCGATATGCAGTAGTAAAAATAACCTT
>CALGLM010000063.1 GCA_937930275.1 uncultured Ignavibacteria bacterium | reverse complement strand
TAGTTTGTTAAATTTCCGTATCCATAGTAATTTGTTAAAAGAAGTTTAGTTTTAAAAAAGCTAAATGTTAAAGGAAGCGACCTAATAATATTATTAAATTTACCGTAAAGCCCTATATGATATACTTTAGGAATGCTTGCATAAGCAGCAAAGCCGGATATATGATATTCGTTTGGATACATTCTGAAGTTGTATTTAGTAAATTCCGGATTAATACCCAAAATTACTCCGTTTGTTCTATTATATTCCGCATAAGGATAATAAAACAAATCAAATCCCTTTTGCTGCAATTCCGGTTCAAAACGTTCTTCGTCAGTTTTTGGATACGGATAAAATGTTTTATCAATTATAGTTCCTTTACTTCTGTAAAACTTAGTATTTTCGTCACTATCGTAAAAAAATGTTTTGTTTTCAGCCGAACTAATCGGAATTATTGATAAAAAGTATCCGTTAACAATAGAGGAATCAATTAAGCTATCATTACCTTTTCCGCCTATTATCCGCAACAAAGGCGAATTATTAACATTCCCGTTAACAATTAACTTATCATCGCCGTCAAGTAAATTAAGACGTATTTCTTTAGTGTAACAATTATCAAAATAAACGTTATAATAACATTCGCTTTTACCTTTCTTTTTATTAAAGATAGAAACATTGGTAACATCATTGTTAATTCTGTTAATTATAGCTAAATCATCTTTATTATATGCGTTAATTGAAACGATATTATGTGTAAAGTGAAAATATTTATCAGAGTACTCGTTTAACTTATCTCTTCTGCTTTTAAGTTCGTTAATTATTTTATTACCTGCAATATCAAAATTGCTTTTTGGCAATAATGAAACAGAATATTCAATTAACGAATCCGTTAAAGTGTTAACAACAAAGGTAGTTACACTATCCCATGTGCTTTTGCTAAGTTCGGGTAAAAAACGGTCATCCAATCCCCTTCCGCTCCAAGCAAGAAACTCGGGGCTGGGGAAAGATTTGCCGAAACTATTTAATTGTTTTACATACATTGCAGCAATATTTGGAAGCAATCCGTCAAATAATGAATAAACTTGGTCTCTATCACGCGGAATGGGGAGCCATAATTCTGTATTATTTTTATTAATTCGTGCCCATCTCCATTGGTCTGTATGTCTATCCCAGTCTCCAAAAAAAGCATCTATTAAACGTGCTGTAAGATAAGCTTTCGAGTTTACTCGTTCTTCTCTTTTTTCTTCAAGCCTATCTAAAAGTTTATAGGTTGAAAGAATTTTATCTGCACCTAAAAATAAAGAAGTGTCTTGTTCGTTTTCGTTAGGATGAATTTCGATTAAACCAAGCATATTTTTAAATTCTTCTCTAAATTCGCCAAGTTTTTCGGTATCGGGCAACCAAACTATTTTAGGTGAAGCCTGCGGAATATTTAATGCATTTAATATTGGTACAACAGTTAATGCTGCAAACGGATTTGAAGAGCTAATTTGGTCAAATAGAATATCGGCAACAACTGTTTCTTGTAATTCTTCGGGTAATACTTTTGAAGGGTCTTTTCTAATACTTCTAAATTTATAAATATTTCCGTCTTTAGCTTTAAAACGAAGCGATTTTGTTTGAAAACCGCCTCCTTTTTCTGTTGGAGTGATACCACCACCGAAAGTATCTAAATTCAAAATTTCGGCATAAACAGGGGCAGTCCATAAATTTCGCCAATGTTCGCCAAATAGTATTTTATATAAATATCCGGCATCATACTCTTCTGCCGGTACAACTAATTTGAATTTTGTCGAATCGAACTGCTGACCAAAAATTAGATTGGTTAAAAATAAAAATAGTAATATTTTTTTCATGTTAAAAACTAAAATTGGTTCCAAAAAATATTTCGGGCTTTTCGTTGCTAAAAGCCAGTGTTGCAACAACCGTAAACAATCTATCGCTAAAATCCACCCAGGTGCCAAAACCTGCAGTCGGATGCCATTTTTTTGAATTTTTGTTGCTTACAAAAACTCTGCCAATATCACTAAATATTAATAATCCAATTTTACTTTTAACAAAAATATCCAAATTAGTAAGTTGAGTTCTAATTTCGTTTTGTGAAAATAAAGAGGCGTCACCGGCAAATCTATTTCTATTATAACCCCGTAAACTTTCTTTACCCCCTATAAACGCACCTTTTAAGAAAGGATACTTACCTATAACTGCCGAACCGCCCAATCTATTTGCAATTACGGTGCTATATTTACCGTTAATTTTATTAAAAATTCTAAAATCAAAATCTAAACGTGTAAAAGGAAATTCAAGTTTTTCAAATATTGTGGGATAATGAATAACCTTTAATTGAGTAAAAATTCCTTTGTGCGGATTTTCTATAACGTCTCTGCTATCATAAATAGCAGAAAATTCACCACTAAAAAGCCATAACGAACCTAATCCGTATTTATCAAATTTAAAATCATTTAACAGTGTAATATTACTTAAATTAAAATCACTGTATTCATAATTCATGGAAAATTGAGTAAATATATTTTTTGTAATTTCTTTTTTTATTCCGAAAGAAAATATGACAAGTTCGTAAAACGATTTATAATACCCTGCTTTTTCTTTATCATAATTATATTCGGTTTCGTTTCCGTAACCAAAGTATTTATCAAAACTAAGCTCGGATTTACTAATATTAACCAAAATAGAGCTATTAAGAACTACATTGTTAAATATTCCGTTAAACGCCACTTTATAGCTTTTTGGTTGAGTAGCATACGAACCTGTTAAACGCATAAAATACGAGTATGGTAATAAACCATAATTAAATTTTGTTAATTCGGGACCGCCCCCTGTAATAAGTCCCTCGTCTGTATTTAATTCCAATATGGGGTAAAATGACCAATCGTGACCATAATCCTTCAACTCGGTATCATATTTATCGTTATATGTTACATAATTTTTAAAAAATGCGTAATTGCTAACTGTTCCGTCAGATTCTATGATTTCGGTTTCTTCATCGGCATCAAAAAAGTAAGTGTTGTAATCGCTTTGTTTTATCGGTAAAATAGAAAATAAATAACCATCAACATACGAAAGGTCAATTAGTTTATCTTTCCCTTCTTCTCCGTTTACGATAATAATAGGAGATGAATCAACATTTCCGGTAATTTTACAAAAATCATCCCCTTCTCCTAAAAAAACACGGATCTCTTTTGTTTCATTATTATTAAAAGTTCGTTCAAAATAATTAACAAAACTATTTTGGTAAGCAGATTTTACGGTTACGGTTGTAGTTTTATTATTGTTACGATTAATTAATACGCTATCAATTTGTGAAGTACAATAAATTTCGGCATATTTATTTAACAGTTTAAAATAGCTGTATGCAAAATTATCTAACTCGTTTTTACGCGTAATAATACTTTTGGTTAAAAATAATTTTGTATCATTATTTAATTGAATATCTTTGTTATAAATAGCCGTTCTTATCAAGGAATCGGGCAAATTTATTTTAATATAATTTACAACTTCTTTCCACTCCTCCCAATTTAAGTGCGTTAAAAACCTTCGGTCAAAATACCTGCTTTTCCACGTAGTCGCTTCAGGACTTTTGTAATTTTCGCCAAAGCTTATAAAACTCGGAACAAGTAAACGCCCGCCTATATAGAAAAGCCCTCCGAAAATAGGAAATGCGCTTTGTTTTGGAAAGACAAAAGGTGTAACGGTATTGTTATACTTAACAAACCAATAATTGTTAGGATGTACGTTAATATTACCGAGAAGTATATCAAGCAAACGATATTGCAAAACCTCTTCAAATTTAATTTTTACCGAAGGATTATTGTTAAGCAGGTAAATTAAACCGTTTGTGTTAAGAGTATCTTTTAAATATATTTCTTCGGTTTTATTATATAAACCCCAAAAACCTACTAAATTATCTTTATCGCTGTTTTTAACGGTTGCTATTTCTGATAATCTTAAATTGCATAAATACGGATAAAATTTTTGTAATAATTTATTGCTTAATACCGCGGAGTATAAATTTTGACCTTTAATTAAACTTTCTTTCGTTTTGTCTGAAATAGTTTTGTATAATAGTTTAGGCGTAATTTCGTTAAGTGATAACGATAACGGAATAAATTTATATAAATTATTATTTAAACTTTTGTATATAAAAATTGAATTGTTATTATTAAAATTTAATGTTTGTATGTAATTTAACGAGTCTTTTGAAATAACGGGGATATTAAATTCGGAGATTAGTCTATCGTTGTAACTGTTACCGTATAAAAATTTATAAAATTCGGTTGTGGGCTGTGTAAATAGTAAATTATTGCTTTGTGCACACAAAGTGATCGTAATTAGCAAAAATAAAGCGAATAATAATTTAAATCGAATTATCAAAAAATATCCTTTTAATGTAATATTTTTTATATTTATTAATTAATTTAAATATAAAATATAAAATACCGATACACGGAGTTTAAGAATGAAATTTAATAATTTTTACGGAAAATTCTTATTATTTTTTATTATAATCGCATTTTTATCAGAAAGTAAAGCTCAAGAAGTAAAGTTTTCGGGATATGGTTCGGTAGGATATAGATTCTATAACAGAAATATTCTTAACGGCTATAATCAAGAAAGCTATTACGAGGGAAAAATTCAGGCAGATATTAAATATAATAAAAAAATAGAAGGGCAAATTGATTTACGAGGAAACTCGATTGATAATAGCTTTAAATTAAGGGAAGTAACAGTAAAATTTGATTATTGGGATTATCTTAAAATAAAATTAGGGCATATTAAAAAACCATTCGGAACCGAACAAATGGTTAATGAGGAAGATTTGTACACGGTTGAAAGAAGCAATGTTCACGAAAATTTATCGGAGATGGGGTACGGAGGACGTGCAGTAAGTTTAATGGCATATTATAAATTTAACGAAAAGCGCGAAAATTTCCCGTATTCTTATTATATCTCATTATTTCATAACAATAACCTATATAAAGGGGTTGTAGGTAAGTTTGTATATCACACAACATGG
This sequence comes from uncultured Ignavibacteria bacterium, assembly GCA_937930275.1. GTDB lineage: Bacteria > Bacteroidota > Ignavibacteria > Ignavibacteriales > Melioribacteraceae > JAEXOD01. The sequence goes on along the minus strand of CALGLM010000063.1, from coordinate 737 downwards.
TTAAATTTTTCGGCAAATTATGAATATCAACAAAAAGGAGGAGATAATAGTCTTACGACTCAGGGTTTTGGAGGCGGAATTGAATTGGATAAATCGGGATTTTATACAGCTGCCGAAGTGTTTTATGTGCAAGACCCTTTAGAAGGTTCTTTGCGAAAGTTACGGGGAGAAAATGAAAAAGTGTACTCTTTGGGTGCTAAATTTTTAACTGCATATAGCATAATTTTTGACGGTGAAATTGTAAAAGCTTTAGAACCCGTACTTTTGGTCAGCTATTTTGTTCCGGACAATGCAATTTCCGAAAATCATGTAATCCAGTCTTTAATAGGGATGAATATATATTTTCATAAAAAAGTAAAATTTAGAATAAACGGTGATTTAAGATTAACCAAAAATCAATTTAACGATGATTATTCCACAAAAGAATCGCGCGCAATAGTAGAACTACAAATGAGTTTTTAAAATGAAGAAGTATTTAATTCTTGTACTAACTGCGGTTTTATTTTATTCGTGTAATATTTCCGAAAGCAATAAAGAACCAAATTCGATAGGCAGAACACCTATAATGCAAATTGAGACTTCCGAAAGCGACTACATTAGCTTGTTAGAAAACAAGTTGACGGATTTTTCGGTGCCATGTAGAGTAATCTATTTAAACCGAGTATATAACGGTAAAATATCGGCTTCGGGTGCGGGTTCACGCTATCATGAAAAATGGGGTTATAAAGTTAAATTGG
>CALGLM010000062.1 GCA_937930275.1 uncultured Ignavibacteria bacterium | reverse complement strand
GGCAAATAACGGCTTTGTAGGAGGAGATAGAGAAGTCGCTCTGTTGGATAAACAGGTTTTACACAGTTTTTCATTTAATCATACAAAAATAAAATATTTTGATGCAACAAGGGGATATATTTACTACGAAACAGATAAAACAAGACTTTTTGCGGGTAGAAATGAAATTTTGTGGGGTGTGAATAAATTAAATCCCATGATATTGGGTAATAGCTCTCAAAATATGGATTATGTAAGTTTTAATTTTGAATACAAAAAATTTAATTATACTTTTTTACACGGTTGGTTAGTCTCTAAAAGAACATCTGAATATATTGATTCAATTGTCGGAGATATAAGAAGGAAAGTTCCAAAATATATAGCAATTAATAGAATTGGGTTTAATCCAAACGAAAATCTAAAATTAGGCATTACTCAATCTATTATTTATGCCAATAGACCGGTTGAATTAGCATATTTAAATCCTCTAATGCTTTGGGAATCAGCTCAAAGATCTTTAAACGATTTAGACAATTCTTTTTTAGGTCTTGATTTAAGGTGGATGCCGTTAAACGGAGTTGAATTGCTTTCCAATATCATTTTTGATGACTTAAATTTTAATTTATGGGGAGACGGAAAATGGAACACTCCCGATAATAGATTCGCTTGGCAATTAGGTGCTAATATAGCATATCCATATTTGCCAAAAAACTTTTTATTGGTGGTTGATTATACTCAAATCAGACCGTTTACTTTTTCACATCCGGAAATAAATGAATCTCTCTCTTATACTAATAACGGATATCCGTTAGGAACTAATTTGCTTCCTAATTCAATCGCTTTTTCTGCTGAACTAAACTTTTTTGCAAATCCTAATTTGTTATTTTCATGTCGTTATGATAATATTAGACATGGGGATAACGAGTATGACGAAAACGGTAATTTAGTTTTTAATAACGGCGGATCTTACTTTATTAGTACTACATTAATTTTAAACAGTAAAGAACCAAAAATATTGGACGGTATTCTCTCCGAAAAACAAAGATTAATACTTAATGTTAAACATTATTTATCATATTCGATAAATTATAATGTTACATTTTTGTACGAAAACGAGAAAAAAAACGGGGTTAATAATAGTTTTAATTATTTGGGGTTTGAATTAAATTACAATTTTTACTGAAATATTCTTTTTTTTGACTTGCATTAATAGATTTGGATTAATAAGTTGGGTAATAAATTAAAAATGGTTTAAATATGATAAGAATTATAGCATTCCTTTGTTTACTGTTTGTTAATAATTTGTTTTCTCAAAATTATAAAATTATTAATAGTAATGAAAAAAGTATTACTATTGAAGTTAATTTTGAAAATAATTTTTCGTTAAAAGATACTGTAATTGAAAGAACAAAATTCACAAAGATTATATGGCAGGGAAATTATAATAGAATTGAAGGGGAACCATTAATACCGGAGCTATTTTTATCTTTCGGGATTCCTTTTAATTCAAAACCAAAGGTAGAAATTATTTCAACTACCCAACAACAATATAAAGATAAATTTTTACTTCCGGTCCCTACTTACGACGAAAATGGTAATATTATTAGTATGTCTGATTTTAACAAAGAAGTTTACTCTAAGAATAGCTATATTCCCGAAAGTGATGTTAAACTTGCAACCGATTATATCTCTCGATTTAGTAAAATACTAAATGTGCAAATTGCACCGATTAGATTTAACCCCGTAAAAAGAGAATTGATTATTAATAGCAAAATTAGGTTTACGTTATATTATAACGAAATAAATGACGCTAATTTTACGTTTAAGTATGATAAAAAAGCCGATGAATTTATAAAATCTTCTGTTGTTAATTACGATTATGCTAAGAGCCGAATAGGTGTGTATAAGAATAAACCGGAAAGTGGCGTTACTGATACATGGTATAATTCGAACAAAGAATACTTCAAAATATTTTTAAAAAATAAAGGTGTATATAGAGTAACTTATAATGATTTGGTGGCAGCAGGATTAAGCACATCGCGAAAAATTAATAAAAATAAACTTGAATTATTTTGTAACGGTGTAAAAATTCCGATTTATACATATACAAAAAAAGATTCAATTTTTGAAAAAGAATCATATATTCAATTTGTAGGTTATCCTCCTACACCCACTCCCTATACAAAGATAAATATTTATAATAATAGTAATGTCTATTGGTTATCATATGAAGCCGATTCATCCGGATACCAATATAAGTTTGTATCCGGCAAACCGCTTGTTTGGGGAAAAACATTTTATACAAACAAAAGACTTCTTCACTTTGAACGAGATACGATTTATGAAAATTTAGGTTATGCCGAAAATAGTAATAGAGATTATTGGTACTGGGGTGAAGCTTCCGGTATTGGCGGTGAAGCAAATAAAGCGTTTTTTTATACTTTTGCAAGTCCCGAGTATATTAATCCCGATTCTGTATATATGAAAATAAGAGTAGGATTACACGGAATTTCTGTCGGACAGCATAAAGCAGATATTTCATTAACAAGTCAGCCAATAGGAAGTAAAACTTGGAGCGGACAGATCGGAAGAGCGTCGTGTAGGGAAAGAGTGTAGATCTCGGTGGT
>CALGLM010000061.1 GCA_937930275.1 uncultured Ignavibacteria bacterium | reverse complement strand
TATGATTATAATCCGATAACAGCACTATTTAGACTTGCCGATACAATTATGCTAAATAGTTTAATTGATAAAAATCATGCGTTAATTATTCTTTTTACGTTTTTAATGGGGGGTGTAATAGGAATAATTTCTAAAAACGGGGGGATGGTCGGTCTTGCAAATAAAATAACCAAACTTGCCAAAACTCCAAAATCGGGGATGATAGCTACTTGGTTAACCGGGGTTATTATATTTTTTGATGATTATTCAAATTCTTTGATTGTAGGTAACATGATGAGACCTATAACCGATAAATTAAGAATAAGCCGCGAAAAACTTGCTTATATTGTTGATTCCACGAGTGCACCGGTAACAAGTTTATTTATTATAAGCACATGGATTGGTTTTGAATTAGGTTTAATAGAAGACGGATTAAAAGTAATTAATTCAAATTATACTGCATACGATGTTTTTTTACAGACAATACAATATAGATTTTATCCGATTGCTACGCTGTTTTTTGTTTTGTTGGTCAGCTTAAGCAATCGTGATTTTGGACCAATGTTAAAAGCAGAAAAAAATGCAAGATCGGGTTTACCTTTAAGCGTTATAGACGAATCAGAAGCTGGAAACGTAATTAACGATAAATTTTTGTATAAGGGAGATAAAGCACGTGCTATTAATGCACTAATTCCTATTGCAATTATTTTGTTCGGTACAATGGCGGGGTTATATTATACCGGTTTAGATGCGTTGAAGGAGCAAGGGATAAAAAACTATTCAATTAGAACAATAATTTCCAATTCAAACTCTTATCTTGCATTGTTGTGGTCAAGTTTAGCAGCAGGTATAATTGCTATAATTATGTCAATTAGCCAAAAGATATTAAATTTACACCAGTCTTTTAATGCGTGGACAAAAGGAATTGAAGGAATGTTGTTTGCAAATTTAATATTGGTTTTTGCATGGGGAATTAGTTTAATTACCGATGAGCTAAATACTGCCGAGTATATTATTTCTATTATCGGAAACTCAATAGACCCGAGATGGTTACCGGTTTTAGTTTTTATAATTTGTGCCATAACAAGTTTTTCTACAGGTACAAGCTGGGGCACAATGGCAATAGTTATGCCTATAGTTATTCCTTTGGGGCATAAATTATCAATAGCAGCAGGTTTAAATTCTATTGATACTGATATAGTTTTATACGGAGTTGTAAGTTCAGTACTTGCGGGGAGTGTTTTTGGTGACCACTGTAGTCCAATTGCCGATACAACTATATTAAGCTCGCTGGCTTCCGGATGTAACCATGTTGAACATGTCAGAACTCAATTACCATATGCAATATTAGTTGCTATTGTTTGTATGCTTATAGGTGATATTCCCACTGCCTTCGGTTTAAGTCCTATTATTTCAATTCTGTTAATTTTTTCAACACTGTATATTATTTTTCGTTACTTAAGCGTTAAAGTGAGTTAAGTCACTTTGTTTAAATGAATTAGTTTAGTAAATTTAAAGTATTTTATTAAATAAACGAGAGGAAACAATGAAACAAAAATTAATACTTTTTGTCTTATTAATTAGTGCTGTATTTTTACAAGCTCAAACATACCATACAATAAATATTGACGGTATTAATGAGTTTAAAACTGCAAGTGAAAAATTTAATACAACAAGCGGCGAAACTTTACCCGCATATGTTACTTGGGATAATACTTATTTATATTTTGGTTTTAGCGGCTCAACTCCGGCTGGTCCTGTTACCGATAACGGAAGAGCTTATCATATATATTTAGATACAGATCCGCAATCAACTCCTGCTTCGGGTACAGGTACTATATACGGGGATGCCTGGCGCTACAACCCAACATTACCGTTTTCGGCAAATTATCATTATGCTTTTAAAAGCAGTGATAACACAGAAGTTAGAAGGGTTTATAACGGAAGTGCATGGGTAGATGCATCTTTTTCAACCGTAAATTGGAAAGCAAGCGGTTATTGGGAATTAAAAATTAAATTATCAGATATCGGTAATCCCTCTAAAGTGCTATTGTTAGCATATGTCGAAGAGGATTGGGATAATGGTTCTATTTGTGGCGGTCTTCCTTCTGGCTTATTTACAAACACAAACACACAAGGGCAAATTACATTCAACAACACTTTTTTAGGTTTTGAATTACGTGACGGAATATTTCCAAATGCAGATTATAACCTAAACAACAGCACATTTGATAAATGGGATGTAAAGATTAATTCTGCAGTCGGGTCATTATCGGATAAAATAGTTATGCAGGTATGAGTTTTTACGCAAATGACGGATTTGACACGTTAATTGATTTACCTAAACCCGGTAATCCTCCAAGTAATTATATAAGCACCTATTTTGAACATAGTGATTGGTCTGTGTATTTAGGTAATTATTATAGCAGAGATATTAAAAAACTTGTAAGTTTAAACTCCGGTTATAAGGTTTGGACATTTAAGGTAAATACAGATAAAACCAATGAAATAGTTACTTTAGTTTTTTCGGAATTTGCAGATGTACCAAATAACTATGAAATTAAATTAAAAGACCTTACCACCAACACAACACAAGATATTAGAACCAATCAAAACTATACATATAATAGCGGTACAAAAGGAGCAAGAACCTTTGAACTTACTATTGGTGTAGCACCAATACCTAATATAGCCGTTGATCCTACATCGTTAAATTTTGGTCAAGTTTTGTTAGGAGCTACCTCAAATAAAGATATTAAAATTACTAATACCGGAAATACGACATTAACGGTTTCCAATGTTGAATCATCTAACAATAAATACACTTTTAACGGCGGTACTTCTTATACAATAGCAGCCGGAGGGGAAAAAACAGTTACCGTAACGTTTAATCCTACGGTAGTAGGCACGGAAAACGGTAATTTAACAATTACAAGCGATGATCCTGATACGCCTGCTTCAACTGTAACTTTAACCGGTGAAGGGTTTCAGACTAATCCTAATATAGTAGTAACACCATCATCTTTAGCGTTTGGTAATGTAACGGTAAATACAAGTTCTAATTTATCATTAAAAATTAAGAATACAGGAGATGCAAACTTATCAATTTCAAATGTTGTAAGCGGAAATAGTGTATATACTTTTACCGGAGGTACAACTCATACGGTATTACCAAACGATTCTGTTACTATCACGGTAACTTTTTTACCTACGGCAGCAACGGCATATAATACAAATTTAACTATCACAAGCAACGATCCTGATCAAGGAACGTTAAATGTTGCTTTAACAGGAACAGGTACTGCTTTACAGCCGAATATTACGGTTGATCCAACATCGTTAAATTTTGGCAATATTGCAGTCGGCAATACAAAAAGTTTAAATATTACTTTAACTAATGACGGTCAGGCAGATTTAAACATATCAAACATTATTGTAAACGGTAGTGTATTTAGTTATTCGGGAAGTACAAACTTTAATATTGTACCTGCGGCAAATAACCAAATATCTATATTATTTAAGCCGACAAGTGCAACAACATTTAACGGAACGGTAAAAATTGCAAGCAATAGCCCGGGTGAAGATACCGTAACCGTAACTTTAACAGGTGTGGGAACAACTTCTTCATTATCAAATAAGTTTAGTGCCGGTTGGTCTTTAATGTCTATTCCTCTAACTCCTTCAAATTCGTTGGCAAATAACGTTATAGGTTCGGTTATTTATCCTTTCTATTTATACGGATATACTATTGCAGGCGGTTATACAAGCAAAGATACTTTATTTACTGCTTTTGGTTACTGGTTAGGAATAGAAGATACCGCTACAATAAGAGTTATTGGGTTGGGGAATATTGAAACAGTTGATAAAGCCCTTAGTACTGGTTGGAACTTGGTTTCGGTCCCCTTTATTAAAAACATTTCAAAAGGAATTGTTAAGTTTACTAAAGGAAATGAAACAGTATCGGCAGAAGAAGCAGTAACAAGGGGCTGGATACAAAACAATTATTACGAGTACAACACAACAACTTCAAGCTATGCTTTAAGCGATTCCTTAAAACAGTGGAAAGGATATTGGTTTGTTTCTTTAACTGATAATTTAAAAATGAAATTTGAATATCCCACTTTAACCGAAAGCATTAAACCTAATAAGCCTAAGGTTGAACCTTCAATAAACGATTGGAGTGTTAATATTTTTGCAAAAGTGGATAACTCGGAAGATAATATTTTAAGTTTTGGAGCCAACATAAATGCAACAGACGGATTTGACGCTAAATACGATTTGGCTAAACCGCCGGTTTCGCCTTCAAACAATTCTGTTTATTCTTATTTCCCAAATACGGGTAGTACAATAATTACTAAATTGGCAAACGATATTAAAAAATCGTACACAACACCCGATGAAGGAAAAACATGGTCGTTTGATATTATTTCCGATAAAACCGGCATAGTGGAATTAAGTTGGAATGATATTCTTACTCAATTACCAAATGTAATTAAAGAAAACTATAAATTTAAACTTACCGGTTTTGGAATAACAAACAGTTTAAATATGTTAACAAATAAAAGTTATCAATTTAATGCCGAATCAAACGTTCCGTATTCGTTTGTTATTAATAGTATAATTACCGGTATTGATGATGAAAATGCCTTAAACTATGATTTTAAATTAATGCAAAATTATCCTAATCCGTTTAATCCGAGTACAATAATTGCTTTTACGTTACCTAACTCGGCGTTTGTAACTTTAAAAGTATATGATATGTTAGGTTCGGAAGTAACTACTTTGGTTAATACCGAAGTACAAAGCGGCTATCATCAAATTAATTTTAACGCAAGCGGACTTTCGAGCGGTGTATATTTTTATACAATTAAAGCAGGTAATTTTACAGATACCAAAAAATTAATTTTAGCTAAATAGAAATAGGTTATTAATGAAAAAAATATTTTTAGCGGTTTTGCTTATGCTTGTTTTTGGCATAAGCAAAGCCGAAAATAAAGATGAAAAAACAAATCCACCAATTTATATAGCATTTTTATGGCATATGCACCAACCTATTTATTGGCCCTACGAATCTATAGTTCAAACAGAATCTCAAAATAGATATCCTTATTCTGTATTTTCTATTCATGACCAAAGAACCGGACCATATACTGCTTGGCCCAAAAATGCAGTACAAAAAGGAATTAATGCAAATATGCCTCACTTTGGGGCTCAAGTTAGTTTTTCCGGTTCATTAATAGAAAATTTAAACAATTTGGAAGCATACGGAAACGGAAACTTTACAAATTGGAAAAATAATTGGAATACTATTAAAACTCAAAAAACAAGTTTAGGAAATCCACGACTGGATATGGTTGCTTTTGGTTATTTTCATCCGTTAATGGGATTAATTGATTACGGTGATATAAGAAAACAAATTCAAAAGCATAAAGAAACTTTTTCGCAAAATTTTTCGGGTAACTACTCAAAAGGAATTTTTCCGCCTGAAAATGCTTTTACAAACAGAATGATTCCCGCACTTGTTGATGAGGGAATTGAATGGGTTTTAGTTGATAATATTCATTTTGAAAGAGCATGTATAGGATTTCCATTTAATACCGGCGGAAATTTATACGAACCTAACAAAGCAGATATTTTTAATCCTAATCCAAACGACTGGGTTCAGCTAAATAATGTATGGGCACCTACAAAAGTTTCGGGAAAGTGGGGTCATCAGCCTCATTATGTATCTTATATAAATCCCGAAACGGGAATTCAAACTAAAATTGTAGCAGTTCCGGCAGATAGATATTTGGGGAATGAAGACGGACGCGGCGGTTTTGGTGCGTTAAATTACGAATCGGTTTTAAGTCAATTGGAATCTTATAATACCGATCCAAATCATCCAATCTTAGTAGTACTTGCACATGACGGCGATAATTACGGCGGCGGTAGCGATTCTTATTATAATTCAAATTTTCAAAATTTTGTAAATTGGCTGCAAAATAATCCAAGCCGTTTTGTTTGTACTACAGTACAAGACTATTTACAAATGTTTCCGCCGGATATAAATGATGTAATTCATGTAGAAGACGGATCGTGGAGCGGAGCAGATAACGGAGATCCCGAATTTAAAAAATGGCTTGGTGACCCGGGAAGCAACGGTTACTCGCCCGATAGAAATAGCTGGTCTGTTTTAACGGCGGTAAAAAATAGCGTTCTTACAGCAGAACAAATTAACCCAAACAATCAAAACACAAAAGATGCCTGGAAATATTTATTAGTGGGCGAAACAAGCTGTTATTGGTATTGGGACGGTTCATTAAACGGAATTTGGGATGACCACCCGACACGCGCGGCAAATTTAGCTTACTCGTTTTCGCAACAAGTTAGCGGGAATGATTTAACTCCGCCTACAATATTTATACCTCAACGCAAACCATATAATCCGGGAAGTACCGAATGGGGAATTGTACAAACAAATAATGTAAAAATATGGAGTTACGTTTACGATATAAGCGGATTGCAATATGTTAAATTAAAATATAGAGTTAGCGAAAGCGAAATTTTGACATCAGGGAGTTTTGTTTATAACGGCGGTATTTGGAACGAGATTGAAATGACAGGAACAGATATCCCTTCAATGACAAGTATGCAGCCAACAGTAAAATCGAAAGAGTTTAATGCCGAAATAACCGGGTTAAACGATAAAATGATAGATTATTATATTGAAGCTAAAGATAATAACGGAAATATTTCAAAATCACCTCTTAAACATGTTTGGATTGGAAACGGTACGGGAGGAGGAACTACAACCGGCGGTGTTAGTTGGCAGCCGTTAAATCCTACAATTAACGACACAATTACTGTTACCGTAGGGGGTGCACCTCAGGGAGCTAATTTACATTGGGGCGTAAATACGTGGACATTACCCAATCAAGTTTATTGGACTCCGGGAACATTGATTTTTGGCAGCGGACCTTCGGTCGAATCTCCCTTCGGCAGCCCTGATTCATCCGGAACAATAAAGATTAAATTAGGACCTTTTAATAATTCGTTACAAAATGTTAGTTCAGTCGATTTTGTTATTCATTTTAATGATAATACTTGGAATAACAACAACGGTCAAGATTATCATATTACTATTAGCGGCGGCGGTAGCGGAACAACATCATTTACTATGGATGGCAATTTAGATGAAAATGTACGAAAACTTGCAACCAATAATAATACTGATTTATACGTGGGGTGGAACGGTACCGAGTTATATGTAGCAACTCAGTCTGCACCCTCTTTAGGTAAAGATGTTTTTGTGTTTTTAACCGATTCGCTTGGTAGTTTGAGAACTGCACCTTGGGCAAAATCCGGTAAAGTTATTAATTGGGATGCTTTTTTAGCAAACGAAAGTACAAATAATTATTCGGGTTGGACCGATAATGCAGGAAATACGGGAAAAGCAAGCGGTACTTTTTTAGAAGGAACGATTAATATTATACAAGAATACGGATACATTCCTGCTTATTTATATTTGTCAGTCGGAAATTATAATACTAACGATGCAGGGGCTTTATTAAACCAAATTCCTACCGGTAACGGGAATACGGATATTGAAGCCAACGAATTTGCTAAGTTCGATTATACTTTAGTTAGTTTGGAAGAAACAATTAACGGTGAATTTTCATTTTCGCTTGAGCAAAATTATCCTAACCCGTTTAATCCTTCAACTCGTATTAATTACTCAATTCCTGCAAATATGAGAAATATAAAAACAAATTTAGAAGTATATGATATTTTAGGAAACAAAGTAGCCACTTTAGTTGATCAAAATCAAGTCCCGGGTTTTTATTCAGTCGATTTTAATGCATCTAAATTTAGCAGCGGAGTATATTTTTACAAATTAACTTATGGTGAGTATAGTATAACAAAAAAAATGGCACTAATAAAATAATTTTAGATTCTAAATTTTAAAATTTGAATAGTAAATATTGAGGTTTGAATAGGGATTATATTAAAATTTAATTTAAGTTTTAATTAAATAACAAAAGGCGGTAAAAAAGTTGCTCAAGCTTTTTAAACCGCCTTTCTTTTTCCCTATAGATATAATGGGTGATAAAAAGTTAAAAGATACGACAGGGGAATTTTTTCAAATATCCGCCTGCCGCACTTATATCCCCCTGATATAAAAATTATTCATACCTTAACGAAACAACAGGATTATTTTTTGATGCTTTTATTACATAAAAACCTATTGTAAAAAATGTAATTACCAATACTAAAAACAAAGGAATAATAAAAAGTATTGGTGTTATTTCAATTTTAACCGGATAACTAATTAACCATGTATCAATTAACGTATAACTAAACGGAATGCAAATAATAAAAGCAATTATTATTAAAATTAAAAAATCCTTAGTAAGCAATGTTAAAATATTTATTACGCTTGCCCCTAATACTTTTCTAATTCCTATTTCTTTTGTTTTTTGAACTACCATAAAAGACGATAGACCAAGAACGCCTAAGCATGTTACAAAAATAGCCAACAATGAAAATATTGTGAAAACAGAACCAAATAATTCATCACTTTTATACTGCTCGTTATAATAATCATCTAAAAAGAAATACTCGAATGGATTATTTGGAAAAAATGAATCGTATTTTTCTTTTATTGATTTTATTGAAGATGCAGTTTTATTCGGATTAATTTTAATAGCAAAACATCCGCGAACATCTCTACCTGTCGGTAGTAATCTATAAATATGAGGTTCAAAATCTTTTTTTAACGATTGTTGGTGAAAATCTTTTAATACACCAACAATATTATAAATAACCCCCCAATAGCTAATTTGATTTCCTATTGCTTCATTGGAATTTTTAAATCCAAGCCACTTTACTGCTGTTTCGTTTAGAATTAAACCTAATGAATCTGAAGGAAAATATTTTGAAAAATTTCTACCTGCGGCAAACTTTAAATTAAATAGTTCTGCATAATCGTAATCTATTCCTACAATCTGGTAGTTTTTATTTTCATCAGAACCGACTCTAAATATTCCTCCTGCATCCCACAATACTTGTTTCCCGGGAACTTCGGTTACAAAACAAAATTTATTTACAATTAAGTTGTTAAGTAAATCTTCCTTAAATGTAGCTAATTTTGTTTTAAATTCTGTATCTCTAACTCTCGGAGCACGAATAACTAAAACATTCTTTTTATCAAAACCAGTGTCTTTGTTTTTCATAAAGAAAAGTTGTTCAGTAACGGCAAGTGTAAAAGTAATTAATATTATTGCAATAATAAATTGAACGACCACTAAAATTTTTCTTAATCCCAATTTATTACTTTTAGATAGACCGAGTTTTCCTTTAAGTACTATTGCAGGACTGAATGAAGATACTAATAAAATAGGATAAATTCCTGATACAACTATTCCGATTGAGAAAATTATTAATAATCTTATCCAAAAAATAGACTTATTCCATACTATATATTCTTGAGGTATTAGAACTAAATTGCTTATATAAGGAAATATTAGAGCAATTAGAATTAAGGTAAAAAATAAAGCCACCAAGTTTATTAAAATTGTTTCCGAAAAAAACTGAATAATTAGTTGTAAACGGGTAGCTCCTACAACTTTTCTAAGACCTACTTCCTTAGCTCTGCTTAAAGCATGTGCCGTAGATAAATTTATATAATTAAGCCAAGCAATAATAATTACTACAATTGCAATAATAGAAAGGAAGTTAATAGTATCCTCATCTCCGTTTTCTTCAAATTCCTGCTGGTAGTTGGAATTTAAGTGAATTGAAGCAAGAGGCTGTAGAACCAGCTCCATACGTAAATTATAAGCTTTCCATGGTTCGTTAATTTCTTTATCAATAATTGCGGTTAATTTTTTATTAAAGTCCTTTATATCTGCATTCTTTTTAAATAGTATATAAGTAAACCAGCCAGAATCACCCCACGAGTATTCTACATCTTCACCAAATTTTGCAATTAATGTTTTATATGATAAAACGAAATCAAATTTAATATGAGAGTTTTGAGGAATATCGGCAAAAACGCCTACAATTTTATAAATTGTTTTTTTATCAATACTTATTATTTTGCCTATAGGGTTAATATTTCCAAAATATTTTTTAGCGGTTGATTTTGAAATAAAAGCGGTGTTGGGTTCTTTTAAATCTTTAACGGGATTTCCCTGTAAAAATTTAAAATTAAAAATTTCGAAAAATTCGGTTTCTGCAAATATTATTCGTTCTTCAAAAAACATTTTATCGTTATAAGCAACGGTTCCCACACTTTTAAAAACACGTGCTACTTTTTTAGCTTGGCTAAATTGTTCTCTTATTAATAATCCGGCAGGGGGACAGCACGAAGCAAATTTTACGGCTCCTCCGTCTTTATCGGTTCTTTCGTATCTTAATCGGTAAATTCTATCATAATTATTATTAAATTTATCGTAGCTTTTATTGTAATCAATATAATGTAATATTAATATAAATACGGTAATACCTATTGTTAATCCAAAAATATTAATAAAGGAAAATAATTTTGTCTTTATTAAATTTCTTATTGCTGTAATAATATAATTTTTTAACATTATTTTTTACCTATTCATATTTAAGTAATAAAACCGGATTAATTGAAGCTGCTTTAACGGATGTATAGCTAACTGATAAAAGGGCAATTAGTATAGAAACAATTGAAGAACCGATAAAAACGTAAATATCTAAGTTAATTTTATAAGCAAAGTTTTCAAGCCATTTACTCATTAAAAAATAAGAAACAGGAATAGCAATTACATTTGCAATTAAAACATATTTTATAAATTCTTTTGATAGCAATAGGAATATTGAATTTATTGAAGCCCCTAATGCTTTGCGAATGCCTATTTCTTTATTTCGTTTTTCGGCAGTAAAAGAAGCCAGTCCTATAAGCCCGAGACAACCTATTATAATTCCTATTATTGAAAAAGAAGCAAATAATTTTCCCGTTCTTTCTTCACTAATATATAGATTATTATAATAGTCGTCAAAAAACTCATATTCAAAGTATTGTCCTCCTGCGTAATTAGACCAAATTTTTCTAATTTCTTCAACAGTTTTATTTATATTATTTCCTTTAAGTTTAACTGCTATAATTCTGCCAAATTGGTTGGGATTATATAACCTAATTACAAGGGGTTTTATATTTAATTTTAAAGATTCAAAATTGAAATTACTAATAATCCCTATAACTTCAAATCCTTTACCATCCGAAGCGGTTTGATATATTCTATTTCCTACCGGTTTTTTATAACCAAGTTCTCTTGCTGCGGTTTCGTTTAGCACTAATGCTTCCGATAAATCAGTTTCTCTATATTGGTCATAAAACCTTCCGGCAATCATTTTTATATTAAATGTTTTTATAAAATCGTAATCGGCAGAAATTGCAGATGCTAATACGGTGCTTTTTTTGCCGTCAATTATTGTTTCGTAAACCGTGTTTCCTGTCTGTTCACCAAATCTTACGGAAGTATTGGTTAAATTAATTACACCCGGCACCTTTTTCAAGTCAGCTTTAAAAGCTTGTATATAAGCCCCTATATCGTCACATTTGTTTATAATTAAAATCTGTTCTTTTTGATAGCCAAGTTTTTTATTTTGCAGTAAGTTTAGTTGATTATAAATAAAGATTGTGCATATTATTAAAATTGTCGTAATTGAAAATTGTAAGACAACTAAAATTCCGCGCAATTTTTTCCCCTTTATATATTCTCGCATAGTGCCCCCTAAAACCTTTATTGGCGAAAAAGATGCAAGAAAAATTGCCGGATATAAACCCGCAACCAAACCGATAAAAATTATTAACAAAAGCAGAATCGGAACAATTGAGAAATTTGCTAATATTTCAAATTGTAGCTGTTTACCTGAAATATCGTTAAATATAGGCAATACTAAGTAAGCTATAAAAATAGATAAAAATACGGATAAAGTGGCTAAAATAATTGATTCGCTTAAAAATTGAATTACTAAGTCCTTAAAATCTGCTCCGATTGTTTTTCTAATTCCGACTTCTTTAGCGCGTCCTGAATAACGTGCAGTCGAAAGATTCATATAATTAAAGCATGCAATAATTAATATTCCTATTGCAATTATGCTAAAAATATAAATATAGATAATATCGTTGTTCGGTTCAAATTCGTTTTCTAAATTAGATTTTAAATGAATATCCGTTAAAGGTTGCATGGTATAACCATATCGTAAACCTTTATCAATTAATTCAGACCAAGGTGCTTGTAATATTTGTTCAATTAACGGAATAGAATATTTTGATACTACTTTATCAATTTTCTTTTGAACAAGAGCGGGGTTGCTTCCGTTTTTAAGTAAAATATATGTATAATAATCATTATTAACCCAAACAAAATTTTCAAAATCTTTGTAGGTATTAATTGAACCGAGAAAATCGTACTTTATATGAGAGTTAGCCGGAGCATCTTTAATAACTGCAATAATTTTATAATCGAACCTTTTATCGGAGTTAATAGACCTCCCTATCGGGTTTTCATTTCCGAAATATTTTTTTGCCGTAGATTGCGTAATTATAATTTCATAAGGGTTGTTTAATAAGTTTTTACGACTTCCTTCAACTATTTCAATATCAAAAATTTTAAAAAAGTTTTCGTCGGTAAAAAGTACTTTTTCTTCGCTAAACACTTTGTCCTTATATCTAAAAACCGGATAACCGTAACTTCTTATTATTGTTGAGTTTTCAACTTCGGGAATTTCGTCTTTTAGTGTTTTAGCCAAAGGTGCACAACTTTGCGCGGAAAGCATCTCTTTATTGTTAAACATACCGTCAATATGTACTCTATAAATTCTATCATAATTTTTGTTGAATTTATCGTAGCTTAATTCATTTTGTACATATAATAAAATTAACAAACAA
Organism: uncultured Ignavibacteria bacterium; assembly: GCA_937930275.1. Lineage (GTDB taxonomy): Bacteria > Bacteroidota > Ignavibacteria > Ignavibacteriales > Melioribacteraceae > JAEXOD01. The sequence continues at coordinate 5,371 of CALGLM010000061.1, read as the reverse complement.
ACGGCAACTGCCGCAGCCAGTCCAAAAATATTAATAAACGAATATCCTTTATATTTTTGTAGATTTCGTAACGTTATTAATAAATAATTTTTCAACATTTTATTATTGTTCCTATGAATTAATTACACATAGAATTTCTGTTTAAAATTTTCCGTAACAATTTTGCCGTCAAATAAATGGACTATTCTATTTCCGTATTCTGCATACAAAGGAGAGTGAGTTACCATAACAATTGTAGTTCCCGCTTCGTTTAAATCAGTTAACATTTTCATTACTTCGTCTCCGTGTACCGAATCAAGATTACCCGTCGGTTCATCTGCTAAAATCAGTTTTGGGTTTGTAACAAGAGCGCGTGCTACAGCAACCCTTTGCTGTTGACCGCCTGAAAGTTGTTGAGGGAAATGATTTCTTCTATGTATTATCTGCATTCTTTCAAGAACGTTATTTACTCTTATTGTTCTTTCTGTAGAAGATATTTTTAAATATAGTAAAGGGAGTTCAACGTTTTCGTAAACCGTAAGTTCGTCAATTAAATTAAAACTTTGGAATACAAACCCTATATTCTCTTTTCTAATTTGTGCTCTTTGTTTTTCGCTATATTTACTAACATTTTCACTCAAAAAAAAGAAATCACCTTCTGTCGGATTGTCGAGTAATCCAAGTATATTCATTAAAGTCGATTTACCGCAGCCGGATGGACCCATTACGGATACAAATTCACCGGCATTTATTTCTAAATCCACATTATCCAAAGCAGTTGTTTCAACCTCGTCGGTTCTAAAAATTTTTTTAAGTCCGGTTGTTTTAATCATTTTATTTACCTTTTATTTTAATATTAATTTTTCCGTTTCGCCGTAATTATCATAAGAAGAAGTAATAACTTTGTCTCCAGGTTTTAAACCGTCCAAAACTTCAAAATATAGGGGGTTTTGCCTACCCAAAGTAATTTTTTGTTTTGTTGCAAATTTTTCGTCTTTGTTTAATAAATAAACCCACTCTCCTCCGGTTTTGGAATAAAATGCTCCGTTATCAAGCACTAAAGATTTTTCCGAATTTCCTAATTGCAGTATAATATGAACTGTTTGTCCGCGTAATAAATTTTTCGGTTCTTTTTCCGTAAACATTAAATCTGCAATAAATTTTGAATTGTTTACCTGGGGATAAACGGTCTTTATTATTAAAGGAATTTTTTTGCCGTTAATTTCAAATTCTCCTACTAAACCGGTTCTAACCCTTGAAATATAGTGTTCGTCAATTTCCGCTTTTATTTTGTACGAATCGGTATTATCAATTCTTCCTAATTTGTATCCGGGGGTAACTGTTTGTCCTATTTCTGCAGATAATGCGGTTAACTGTCCTTTAATGGGTGATTTTACTGTTAAGTTTGCAAGCTGTTCTTCAACAAGCTTAAGATATTCTTTACTTCTTGTAACATTAGTTTCGTTTTGCTGCAATAATAAAATGTACGTTAACGAATCTTTTTTAATAGCTTCTTGCATTAATTTTTTGCTATTTAATAAATATTCGTATTCGTCTTTACTTTGGTTGTATTCGTTTTCCGAACACAGCTTTTTTTCGTATAAAGCTTTATTATTAAAGTATATTCTTTTTTGATTTAATAATCTTGTGTTTAATTCCAATAATTGATTTTCTTTATATAAAAAGTTTTGTTCAAAGGTTAGTCTTGTTTGGCTAAATTGGTTTTCGGCTAAAATAAAATTAGATTGTGTATTCATTAGTTGTAATGACATATTTGGGTTGTCTAATTTTACTATTTTTTCACCAACTTCTACAAAAGCTCCTTCTTGAACAAATTTTTCAATTATTCTTCCCCCTTCGGTTAAATCTAAATAAAAAGTCTCAATAGGTTCAACACTTCCTATTATTGCAATATATTCTTGAAAATCGGCATTTTCAACTGTTGAAATAGTAATTTTGTTTTTATCTATTATTAGTTTAGTTGAATTATCTCGTATTGCAAAAACATAAATTAAAAAAATAACAAGTAGTGCTATTCCGCTTAAGTAAAAAATTCTATTTTTAGACCACTTATTTTTATTTATGGGTTTATCCATTAAAAATATATCCTATTATTTGTATTTATAATACAAGTACAATGCCATATCAAATAACCCTTTATTTTGAATAGGTTTAAGGTTTTTTATTGTTTAAAGTGTTCGTTTTCGTACACCACCGTTCGGAATTGAACAGAAATTTATTATATTAAAAATCAGTTTGTTAAACTTATTGTAAAAACTAAACTTTCTAAATAAATATGTCCAAAGTACTAATAATTGACGATAACGAAGATATTTTGCTTGCAGGCAGATTATTATTAAAACAACACTCGGATGTTGTTTTAACCGAAAAAAATCCGGAAAACATTTTTTCTCTACTAACTGCAAATAGATTTGACGTAATATTTTTAGATATGAATTTTACTAAAGATATGACTACCGGAAACGAAGGTTTTTATTGGTTAAAAGAGATCTTAAAGATTGACCCGATAGCAGTTGTTATCTTAATAACTGCATTTGGTGATGTTGAAATGGCAGTAAAAGCGATGAAGGAAGGAGCTACTGATTTTGTACTTAAACCTTGGCAAAACGAAAAATTTTTAGCAACTTTTTCTTCTGCGCTTAAATTAAGAGAATCTCGATTAGAACTTGAAAAGGTAAAATCGAAACAGGAATTTTTATTAAACGAATTTGACACCGGTTTTGGTGATATTATCGGTACTTCGGATGCAATGCGTAAGGTTTTTGGTACAATTAATAAAGTTGCGGAAACGGATGCCAATGTTTTAATTCTTGGTGAAAACGGTACGGGCAAAGAGTTAGTTGCAAGGTCGTTGTATAAAAAATCTAAACGAGCAAAAGATGTTTTTGTAAGTGTTGATATGGGGGCTATTACTCATTCACTTTTTGAAAGCGAGCTTTTTGGTCATGTAAAAGGTGCTTTTACGGATGCCAAAGAAGATAGAGCAGGTAGATTTGAAATTGCTTCGGGGGGAACTTTGTTTTTGGATGAAATCGGCAATATTCCGCTTGATTTGCAGTCTAAGTTATTAACCGCAATTCAAAAACGTGAAATTATTCGTGTCGGCAGTAATAAACCAATTAACATTGATATTCGATTAATTTGTGCTACAAATATGCCTATATATGATTTAGTTAGTGCTAACAAGTTTAGGCAAGATTTACTATATAGAATTAATACTGTCGAAATTTATTTACCACCTTTACGCGAAAGAGAGGAAGATATATTTTTATTAGCCGAACATTTTTTGTACTTATATAAAAAGAAATATAATAAACATAATTTAAAATTTGATACTTCTACATTTAAACAGTTCGAAAGTTATAATTGGCCCGGTAACGTACGAGAACTTCAACACTCAATTGAACGAGCCGTTATCCTTTGTGATTCTAATTTACTTAAACCAAGCGATTTCTTTTTAAATAAGTCAGCAGTAAAAAAAGATGAAGTATTTAGTGATACATTTAATTTAGAAGAAATTGAAAAAAGTATAATTCAAAAAGCGATGCTAAAATACCAAGGCAATATTACAAAAGTTGCAAAAGAACTTGGTTTAACGCGTACATCTTTATATAGAAGAATGGAAAAATATAACTTGTAATATGAAAAATTTTAATATTAACGTTGTAATTAGAATTTGTTTTATATCTATAATGATATTTATAAATTATTATTTGTTTTTTTATAAATATTCTTACGCTTTAATTTTTTTTGTTTTTTTTATAATAGTTTGGCAGGTGTTTTTACTTGTTAAATTTGTTAATAAAACTAATTACGAACTTTATTCGTTTTTGCAATCTATAAAGTATTCTGATTATTCGGTAAATTATAATTTTGATAAGTACGGAAAATCATTTAAAAACATTTCTGATGAATTTAACAATATTATTTCAAAATTTAGACAATCGCGCAGCGATAAAGAGGAAAGTTTATTATACCTACAAACTACTATTGAGCATGTGGGGGTAGGTTTATTATCTTTTGATAGTTTAGGAAAGATTGATTTAATTAATAGAAACGCAAAAAAAATTCTTAAAATTAATACGGCTAAAGACTTAGGAGCATTAAACGGAATATCAGAAAATTTTGGTGATTTTATATACAAACTTGCTCCGGGTCAACAAATTACTTTTCCGTTAAATTATAAAGACGAAACGATTTTATTACTGCTTTATGCAACCGAGTTTAAAATGAGGGGGCAAACTTATAAAATTGTTACTATCCAAAACATACAACCCGAAATAGAAAAAAAGGAAATTGAAGCATATCAAAAGTTAATACGTGTTTTAACTCACGAGATAATGAATTCGGTTACTCCCATTTCTTCTTTGGCTTCTACAGCCGAAAACATGTTAAAAAAAGATATTAATGAGCACCATTTGAATAATGAGTTAATAGATGACTTGGTTTTAGCGGTGGAAACAATTAAAAAGAGAAGCGAAGGGCTTGTAAAGTTTGTTGAAAAATACAGAGACCTTGCTAAAGTTCCTAAACCAAATTTTGAGATTTTTCAAGTCGCGGAGTTATTTAATAGAATTAAAATTTTAATGGATTCTGCCTTAAAAAATCAAAAAATTATTTTTGTATCGGAAATTAGTCCGGTTAATTTGGAAATTAACGCTGACCAAGATTTGTTGGAACAGGTATTAATTAATTTGTTAAACAATTCTGTTTATTCTATAAATCAAAAATTAAACGCAGTAATGGTTGATAATAACTATATAGGAAAAATTGAACTAAAAGCATTTATTGATGAAAGAGGAAAAGCAGTAATAAAAATTAGTGATAACGGAGCCGGAATTGAAAAAGATATAATTGAAAAGATATTTATTCCCTTTTTTACAACTAAAAAAGAGGGGTCGGGTATTGGATTAAGTATCTCGAAGCAAATAATAAATGCTCATTACGGAACTTTATCTGTTCAGTCGGTAATTGAAAAAAACACTACTTTTACTATTCGCTTTTAATATATTTGTGTTTTAAATTATTTAAATTCTTAAATTTGTTTGAGATATTTTTTTATTAATTGTTCATTTTAATTATGTGATAGTTGAGCTTATTATGAAAAATTTTATAATTTTAATCGTTTTGGTTTTAATAGTTTTTGCTTGCAGTAAAAATGATGAAGTTAAAGTAGAATTATTTAGTCCGGAAGCATTTTGTTATTCTTTAGATAGCGGGTGGGAATTAAATGCTGCGGTTAATGTTAAAGGATTTAAGCAAGAAGAGAAAAACGGCATTTTTGAATCTAAAATTTCTTATTCTGTCGATTTAATGACTCCGGGTAATAATATCAAATCCGGAATATTTAAGGATGTAATTGACAAAAAGA
>CALGLM010000060.1 GCA_937930275.1 uncultured Ignavibacteria bacterium | reverse complement strand
CTCTTCCCCTATCAGTCTTATATCCTTTTTTGTTAAACGTTCCGTATTTGGTATTACAGTATTCAACACCCGCAAAATATTTATCCTTAAATTCAAATTTTTCGGTTTCCGGCTCTAAATCTCGTAATTTCCAAAAACGATACAAAAAATCTCTTTTTGTGTTTATTGAATCAAGTTTTTTATATTGTTCTATTTCGCGGCTTGTTGCAATATATCTTGACTTCTCAAATATATCGTCACATTCTTCTTCAGAATAAACCGCAAATTCGCTACTTAAATAACCGGACTGAGATAACACTGTTACAGATGTGTCTTTATAATTCGGATTATAATAAAAATATCTCTTATTTGAATAGACTACCTTATTATTTGCCGAATCAACTAATGCTAAAACTAAATTATAAGTATCTGTCGGATATTTAATCATGTTTATTAATCCTACTTCCACTATCGAATTTTTATCCCGCGTAATAGTTTTATTTTTTTTGTTTATTTCTTTTCCTTTGCTATTATATAAATAGCGAACTAATGTTAAATCACCATTTAAATTGGCAGTATTCAAATTATATAGTTCAGCATAATAATAAGTTACAGGCGAGCCGGATGTATAAACAATTGCAGGATTTGGGACCACTTCAATAGTATTTTTATAAAACACCGAATTTGGATTTACATTTTCTGTTCTAATAGTCCTTGCAAGCTCAATATCGCTAAGTCTAATTTCTTTGCAAATTAAATTTGTAACTTTAATTTTTTCATCTATTGCTTTAAACTTTGTTGTATCAATATCGTCTTTTCCGACTATATTTAATTGATACAAACCGGGTTTTAATGCAAACGCCATTTTTGTAACTAATAGCTTGGAATCCATCTCGTCTTTAAAGGGACTTGAAATTCTAAACTCTTTGTTAACTATAAAATTATTTAACGTATCTTTTATTTGCAGTAAAATACGTCCTACTGTAAAATTTACCGTATCCCCCTTTTGCAGCGTTAAGCTCGTCTGGTCAAACGAAAAATATAATTCAACGTAGTTTGATGTAGTATCGTAAGCAAATTGAGCAAAATCAAATTCAAAACTAAGTTTTTTTTGTCCGAATATATTTGCAGATAAAAGTAATGAGAATATGAGAATTGAAATTTTTTTCATAATATTATTATAAGTATTATATTACATTTTATTTTTATATAAATGCACTATAAGGCATCCATACTTTGTTTTAATTTTATAAGTTTTTAATATTACAATTATTTAATAACCTATTATTTATTGTTCTTTAATAATCTTACTAAATTATAAAGCCGTTAAATAAAATAGTTTCGTTAATAATCTTTAGCCTGTTTAATTCTATTCATATAATTATCGTCACGTAGTTCGCCACGTTTTGTCGAGTGAATTAACTCAAATTGTGAATAGCCGCTTAAATCAGCAAAAATAAACTCAACACCCCCTTCAATTGAGTTATAATACCATACCTGATACGGTTTAGTATCAACTTGGTTATGCCTATACTCAATTTCATCAGGCTCACCGTAAATTAAGTAAACTCTACCTCTATCGGTTAATGCACCGTGCTTTTGGAATTCTGTGAATTTAGTGCGGGCATATTCTACTCGTTTCAAGTAATCTTCTTTATACTCGTTTTCCGGAGTATCGGGAGTTGCATCTCGTTTTTTCCAAAAGTTGTACATAAACTCACGTTTAGCGCTTAACGAATCTAACTTATCGTATTGTGATTTTTCTTGCTCTGTTGCAATATATTTGCAATAACCAAACATCTGTTCTATTTCGTCAATTTCCATAGCCCCAAATTCACTGCTTAGTAAATCCATCCCTTTTGTATTATACTTTATTGTATCAACTACATTTTTATTTACTAAATAAAATTTCTTACTGCTTGTTAATCCTAAAGCTTTACTTGTATCAATTAAATTTAACACTAAGTTATAAATACCCGAAGGATATTTAAGCATATTAATATGTCCTACTTCTACTATAGAATGATTATTGCTGTTAACACTTCTAACCTTTTTATTTACTATTCTGCCGTAGGAATCTACAATTAACCTTTCTAAGACTAATGAATTTTTATATCTTTCGTCAGATACATTATATAATTCATTATAATAAAACAAAATCGGCGAGTTTTCACCATATATGCCAATAGCGTTTGGAATTATTTCGTAGCTGTTTTTATAAAAATATGAATCCGGATTAGCACCTTCTTGTTTAATATTGCTTGCAAGTTCAATATCACTAATCATAAAGTTATTGCTATTAAACGGAATAATGGTAATATTATCCGTAATTTGCTTTTTATTTTCCTGATTGTAGGAATCAATTACCGTTATTGTTAAATTATATTTACCCTTAGTTAGCAAATAATTAATTTTTCCTATTAAATTTTGATTTTGAATAGAATCTTTTTTCGGAAACGAATTAATAACTTGATAAGTATTATTTATTACTTCGGTATTACTCTCTTCGTTTTTTATTAAAACATTAATAAAAGCACCTATAAAAACGGAATCGTTTTTAACGACATGTCCTATTGTATTTTGATTAATATTATAATATAACTCCAAATAAACCGAACTTGAATCATACTGAAAACGTCCGTAATCAAAATCAAAATTCAACTTATTCTGTGCAAATAAAACCGGACTAATGATAAAAAATAATAACAAAAACTTTTTCATTTTACAATCCTCATTTTAAAAAAAAGCACCTATTACAAAATTGTAATAGGTGCTTGCAAATTTAATATAAAAAACTATTATTGGAAAGCCAATTTAACAGTAAATACATGATTTGGTTCCGGGAAGTCTTTTACGTCTCTAAAAGCGTAATCTAAAGTGAACCCTAAATTACCAGCCATAACATAGTTAATACCTGCACCGGCAGAAATACCATAAATATAATCACCGGCATTTTGTAATAACACGTCATAACCTGCACGTACAAAGAACATATTGCTGAAACCATATTCTGCACCAAAGTTCAACTGATCTTCCAATGAATTATTGCTCTTAAATGTTGCACCTAATAGTACATTATTTTCTGCATTAATATCATATTTGTAAGCTGCGCTTAACATAAAGTAAGCCGGAATTCCGAATTCTTCGGTAACCGGTTCGTAAGCTGCTGCCGCACTACTGGGACTTGATCCGGGTATTGTAGTTTTAGTCTGTAAATCAGGACCTGAGTACTGCATGTTAGTACCAATATTCATAACAGCAACACCAAGTGTGAAATTAGGATTAAATCTATACTGAACACCAATATCAACTGCAAAACCGTTTGCAGATGTGTTCATAATACCTTCGTGAATTAACTTAAAGTTTGCACCGGCAGATACACGGTCGGTTATTATTTTTGAATAACTTAATCCGAGTACATAAAAATCCGGTGAATAAGTACTACCGGTTCCGTCAGGTTCTTCGTTTGTTGTTACATCAATTTCGCCAAAATCTATTGACTTAAATGATAAACCGAAGCTACCTAATGATCCAAGATTAGCAACTGCGGCAAAATAGGAAATATTCAAATCGCCGATATATTTCATATAAGAAAACATTGCTTCGCTACGTCCTGCAGGATCTAATCCGGCGGGATTGTAGTATATCGCTTCTGCACCTAATGTATTTGATACAAACGCACCACTTGTTGCAATGCTTCTAGCACCTACAGGTATTAATAATTGATCAGCACCAGTTGTACCTTTTCTGGAAACATCACCGGCATACGATGCCGTAATGCTTATAAGAATAAGGATAACCGTTAACAACTTTTTCATTTTTTATTCTCCCTATAAAATTTTATTATAGGAAAAGCGGTTGTCCGCTCTTCCGTTAATATTTCTTCAATTGTTTTTGTGGTTGAATAATAGCAAACTTTAATACCTTTTCTCCGAACTGCTGAGAAGATACTATTGCTAAGTACATACCGGATGCTACTCGCAATCCTTTTTCGTTCTGTAGATTCCACTGTAAGAACGGAGATGCAACACCGCCGTCTTTATCAGCTTCTGTTAATGTTCTTATTAACGATCCTGAGATTGAATAGATTTTGATAGTAACTTGTTCCGGTAAATTAGTAAATGTAACAAACGGGTCATCCGGATTTTTAGTTGCATCATACGATGTTGCAATATTATAAGCGAATAACGGGTTAGGGAATACATTTACTTCATCAAAAATACCTTTTTTCTGGTCTTGTGTTAATTGACCGCCTGCGTTTGTATTAAATTCAAATACGTCTTTTGATGAATAAGGATAGTTTTTAATTTCAATATTCAGCTGATCTCCAGGTGTAAAGAATTTGCCTGCTGTAGAACGTTGTAACGAAACTACATACATAGCATTAAACCAAGGTGATTTTGCAATATTTTTTTCTTCTTCGGTAAATGAATTATCTGTTGTCGGAACTGTATATCCTTTAATAATATCAGCCCATACTGTAGCACCTGCAAATTCTCCGCCGGTTAATACTTTTTGACTTCCGGTCGGATCATAAGGCATATCAAAGATAATAATTACTTCACGTGAGTTTGATACGTTTGTATCAGGATCCCACATACCGTCTGGGTTACCTTTTTCAACTTTTGATCTTTCAATAAAACCGACTGCTAATTGTTTTTGTTCGCCATATCGTTCATCAACTAACCATGCGGTAAACGGTACATCAACAAAACCTTCACCAAATTTACCAATTCCGCCTCTTCCTGCAGTATCTGCATCAGTAACGCCTTTTGCATAAATCCAGGTATTTTTTCTTTGAAGTGCAGAACCTACATAACCGTTTAAGTATCTATATGCTTTTCCGGTTCCGTCACCCGTAAAACGTAATTCAACACGGCGTAAGTCATCAACTTTAATAACTTTTGATGTAGCTGCAGGCCATGAAGGATGTCTTACGTTTTCTGCAGAAGGCAAATCATTACCGACATAATAAACACCGGTAAAAAATCCTGAAGCAAAATCTGTTGACCAGAAATTTGCGCTTGGTTTATAACCTTCTTGATACTCGGCTTGTGTATTTAATTCAACTGTATTCGGTTTAACTTTTAATACAAATCCGTCATATACTTTACCGCTATAATCATTCATATTAAAGTTGTAAATTTTTGACGAATCAAGCAATAGTGTATTAGTTGTTTTATTAGTTAAACGATAATATGTTGAGTATTCTGTTGAAGCTACAGCTTCATCTTTAAAGAACTCAACCGCATATTTATTACCTGTTAACTTCGTTTTATCAACTACTAAGTAAGATACCGAACCGTCTGAAGCTCCGGTTACTTTAACTCCGTTATCACCGGAAATTGAAGGATTGTACATATCATTACCGTAATCAACAGTAATTAATCCAGTTTCAAATTCTTCCAAAGCACCGTTTGTAGGATCTAAAACATCACCGTTAGCACCGTACTTTGTTATAACTCGATGGTTTAATGTATAGTTACCGATAACAATGTAGTATGGTTTACCTTTTATAAGTTTACCGCCTGTAAAAGGATCTTCGGAAATTCTAACTCTAATTCTACCTGTTGTAGGGTCTGCATAAACATTGGAATCGAGTAAATTTTCGGAAACTTTACGTAACAAGTTTATTCCGCCGTTGCTTTCTTTAACATAAATATCTTTAATTCCGTTATCTAAGCTATAGTTTACAACTTCAGCTTCGTTTTTAACAGATCCTATTGCTGCAGCTTTAACGTTTGTTAGATACATATTAACATAAAATCCTTGGAATTTTCTGTCAATATCTAACACGTTATCAATTTCGCGATATTTTACTAATGCCGAAGTTTCAAAATCAACATCAATAAATCCGTCACCTGTTGTTATTTTATAATCAATAACCGGTGGAGGAGGAGGTGAAGGGAAATTGTTATCAAATACTAATTGTGCAATCTGATCGTATTGTTTTGCCACAAATACACTATGTGTTGCATTATCGCCACGACCTAATACATAAACTACGTAAATATCAACAGATCGGAAGAGCACACGTCTGAACTCCAGTCACCGTACGTAATCT
>CALGLM010000059.1 GCA_937930275.1 uncultured Ignavibacteria bacterium | reverse complement strand
TATAGCTTCGCATTATTTCCATCATATCTTCGTCAGCTTCTCTGTTGTGTATTATTACAGGAAGTTTTAATTCTAATGCTAAATCAAGTTGATCGGTAAAAGCTTGCATTTGATCTTCTTTAGGCGAAAAATCATAATAATAATCTAACCCTATCTCACCTATTGCCACAACTTTTTCATTCATTGCAATATGCTTTATTGTCTCCAATAAACTTTTATCCCATCCTTTTGTATCATGGGGATGAACACCTGCCGAGCAGTAAATAAAATCATATTTATTGGCAAGTTCTAATGCTTGCAACGATGAAGCTATATCCGTACCGGGGACCAAAATATATTCAACTCCCGCATCAAGCGCGTTAGAAATAACTTTATCTACCTCGCCGTTAAAATTTGGATAAAACAAATGACAATGTGTATCAGTAAACATATATTCCTCTTCAATAATAAGAATTATTCCACAACACCCATAACATAACCCTTTTCGCCGGCTTTTAATGCGGTTTCTAAAATTAAATCCGCTTCATCCTTATCAACAACCGCAATTAAACCAATCCCCATATTAAATACATTTCTCATTTCTTCGTCACTTATTTTCCCAACATCTTGTATTAACTTAAAAATCGGAAGGACATCCCAAGCGTCCCAGTCAATTTTTAGAGTTAAATTTTTAGGAGTTACCCGCTTTGTATTTCCGATAATACCGCCTCCCGTAATATGAGAAAAAGCATTAATATTTGCAACCGATTTTAATGTTTCAATTAAGTGCAAGTATGATTTGTGAACCGTTAATAATTCCTCTCCTATTTCCTTCTCAAAATAATCGGTTCTATCCGTCACATTAAATTTTTCCAATAATACTTTTCGGGCTAAGGAATACCCGTTAGTGTGTAATCCGACTGATTTAAATCCGATAAGAACGTCACCATGTTTTACATTTTTGCCGTCAATTATTTTCGATTTTTCTACAACGCCAACTATGGTACCGCTAATATCATATTCACCTTCGGAATAAAAGCCGGGCATTTCTGCTGTTTCGCCGCCTATTAAAGCAACCCCGTTTTCTATACATGCTTTTGCAAAACCTTTAATAATCTGTTCGGCTACATCGGGAACTAATTTACCGACTGCAAAATAATCCATAAAATATAAAGGTTTAGCGCCGCAAACTGCTATATCATTAACACAGTGATTAACTAAATCTTGTCCTACCGTATCATGCTTATTAGCTAAAAAGGCTACTTTTAGTTTGGTTCCAACTCCGTCCACGCTACTTACTAAAACCGGTTTTGCATATCCCGGAAAATCTGCTTCAAAAAATGCTCCGAAATGTCCGATTCCGGAAAGAACGTTTTTAGTAAAAGTTGATTTAGCCAATACTTTTATTCTGTCAACTGTTTCATCTCCGGCTTTAATATCTACACCTGCCGCTTTATAAGTATTATCCAATTCTTCCTCTTTAGTTTTTTTTATTATATTTTTAAAGATAAGCTTATTCCGTTTAAAAAGGAACTGATAAACTAAAAAAATTGTAAAAGGTAATAAAGGAATATCCGTATTAAAAACGAACTTTTTAACATAATTAAAAATTTTTGTATATTTGCAAGTTATATTAAAAATTTTTGTTAAGTGGAAAACTACATACTAAACGAAAGAGAAAAAGCGATATTACGAAACGTAATACACCAATTTATACTTACCGCTAATCCGGTAGGTAGTAGGAATATTGCGCGCAAATATGACTTGGGACTATCTCCGGCTACAATTCGTAATATTATGGCTGATTTGGAAGATACCGGTTTCTTAGGTCATCCCCATACAAGTGCGGGAAGGATTCCGACAGATAAAGGTTATCGTCTATATGTAGATTCATTAATGGAAATTACCGATCTTGCTTTTGAACAAAAAAAACAAATTCAAAATAGACTTTATCAGGATTCGGCTGATACTGAAGATTTACTTAGAATTTCGTCCATGATTTTAAGTGATATTACTAACCAGCTTGCCTGCGTAACTTTTCCAAAATTTGAATCTGCGATATTAGAAAAAATCCAAATCGTTCAACTTTCATCTAAAAGGGTATTAGTTGTTTTAAGTATTAAAAGCGGTTTAGTTAAAACTATTACGCTGGAATTAGAAACAGAAATAGATGCTAAAGTAATTGAAAGAATTCAATCAATTCTTAACCAAAGGTTAACTGATTTAACTTTTAACGAAATTAAAAAAACCTTTGGAGATAGGATGAAAGATGCGGATGATATTAAAAATCATTCCATTATTCGATTATTTTTGGATTCTGCGGATAAAATATTTTCTGATGCAAATTTTACTGACAAAGCTTTTATTACGGGAGCAAAAAATATTTTACGCCAACCGGAATTTGACGATGCCGAAAATTTTCAAAGCATTATTGAATTAATTGAAAACAAAGATATTATAATCCATATAATGGATAGTAAAAGACCGGAAGGGAATACCGTTTCGGTTTCTATTGGGTCAGAAAATCCTTCTGAAATTTTGCATAACTACAGTTTTGTTATTAAAGATTATAAAGTAGGCGAAACAGTAGGTATTTTAGGAATAATAGGTCCAAAAAGAATGGAATATTCAAAATCAATAGCGGCAATCTTATATATTGCTGATATTTTAACATCGGAATTAAAGAAAAAACAATAGAGGAAAATGAGAGTTTATGAAAAAAGCAAATGAACATAACAGTACAAACTCCGAAGATATAAATAAAAATGTTGAATCTTCGGAAACATCACAAACCGAATTAAAGGAAGAACAGACTTTGGAAAATAACGAACAAGAAATACTTAATTCCTCCGAAACTGCAAAATCGGATGAGGAAGTAAATAAGTTAAACGAAAAAATAAAACAGCTTGAAGCCGAATTGGTTGAAGCAAAAGATAAAAGATTACGTACTTTAGCAGAATTTGAAAATTACAAAAAACGAGCTCAAAACGAACTGTCAGACTTCTTTAAATATTCATCTGAAAGTATGATTAAAAAGATTTTACCAATTTATGACGATTTATCTCGTTCTCTTTCTCACGTGCCCGAAGACTTAACAGAAAACCCCTTTGTTAGCGGCGTAAAAATGGTATTTGAAAAATTTACGAAAATACTTACGGAGGAGGGAGTAAAAAAGATAGAGACCACGGGGAGGCAATTCGATTTTAACTTTCACGAAGCTCTTCTTCAACAACCTAATAACCAAGTTCCTAACGACCAAATTTTACAGGAAATTGAAGCAGGTTATATTTACAAAGAGAAAGTAATTAGACATGCTAAAGTTATTGTTTGTGTAAATAACGAAACTAACGAACAAACGGAAAATAACGAAAGTATTACCGAATAAAATTAATGAAGGTAAAAGAAAATGAGTAAACGCGATTATTACGAAATACTGGGTATTGATAAAAAAGCGACAAAAGATGATATAAAAAAAGCTTATAGGCAAATGGCTATGAAATATCATCCCGATAGAAATCCGGATAATAAAGAAGCCGAAGAAAAATTTAAAGAAGCAACCGAAGCTTACGAAGTACTAAATGACGATCAAAAACGTGCTCGTTATGATAAATACGGTCATCAAGGAATGCATGCCGGCCAAGATTTCCACGGATATTCGGATATAAATGATATTTTTAGTCACTTTGGTGATATTTTTGGCGGCGGAGGGAGCATTTTTGACGACATTTTTGGAGGCGGTCAGCAGAGCGGTCGAGGAAGACAGCGTAGCACGGGTACACCGGGGAGCGACTTAAGAATTAATTTAAAATTAACTCTTGAAGAAATAGCAACAGGAACAAATAAAAAAGTTAAAATAAAAAGATATATTCGTTGTACTACTTGTAACGGAACCGGAGCAAAAGACGGTTCGTCATTTAACACTTGCTCCGTCTGTAAAGGTACGGGCGAAATTAAACAGGTCTCAAAATCATTTTTCGGACAATTTGTGAATATTGCACAATGCAGCAATTGTAACGGAACAGGTAAAGTTATTTCTGACCCATGTCGTAAATGTGCCGGAGACGGTAGAATTTTAGAAGAATCTACAATTAAAATTAATGTTCCAGCAGGTGTAGTAGATAATAGTTATATGACATTACGCGGTGAAGGAAATGCCGGAAAAAACGGCGGTCCTAACGGTGATATTATTGTTGTTTTTAGCGAAGCTAAACACGAGTTTTTTTTACGTGACGGCGATAATATAATTTACGAGTTAATGCTAAGTTACCCCGAAGCTGTTTTAGGTACCGAAGTAGAAATTCCGACATTAACGGGTCGAGCTAAACTTAAAATTGATCCGGGTACACAGCCGGGTAAATTCCTTAAAATGCGAGAAAAAGGGATACAGCACTTAAATTCTCACGGTGCAGGCGATCAGCTTGTTAAAATAAACATTTTTGTACCCTCTAAAGTTGAAACTAAAGAACGTGAGATGCTAAAAGAACTTCAAAAAATGCCAAATATTAAAGTCCCCACTAATTAAATAAGTAAATTAAATTGAAGGATAAAAAAAGTTTTTTTGCCAATTTAGGATTTTCGTTAAACGAAGTTAAAGCAATTCTTTTTTTATCCTTCTTATTTATACTCGGCTTTGCAATATATTTTCTATCTGATACTAATCAACCCAAAGCATTTGACTACAAAAACAGTGATTCGGCTTTTTATTCAAACAATACACCAAAATCGGATAAAAAAACTAAAGCAAACTTAAAAATTAAACAACCTAAAAAATTATTGGGTAACAAAAAAATTAACTTATTGACTGCAGATATAGAAGAGTTACAATTATTAGACGGTATAACCTTAAAGAAAGCACAAGAAATTATTAAGTTACGCAAAAACGGAAAATTGATAAATTGCATCGATTTGGTTAAAGAAGGAATTATAAGCCGTTCGTTATTTGAAAACATAAAAACAAGCATTTATATTAACTAATAAAAGGGGATGTTTTTGTCATTGTTTTTAATTATGGCTATTCCTATTTTTTTGGTTTAATTCTGTGATTTTAAAGAATCATTAAAAATATAATAAAAGTATAAAAATTTATAAAATAATAGTAATATTTATAAA
>CALGLM010000058.1 GCA_937930275.1 uncultured Ignavibacteria bacterium | reverse complement strand
AGATTACGTACGGTGACTGGAGTTCAGACGTGTGCTCTTCCGATCTCAGGAAGATATTTAGCCGTTGATACCGAAATAAGAACGTTCTTTTTTCAACCTACATTTGCTTATAAATTTAACAAACAATTTTCAATCGGTTTAGGTGTAAATATTGCATACGGTGACGTTAAGATAAAGAAGAATTTACCCTTAGCCGATCCGGTTACTGGTGCCGTAAAACCGGATGCTTCAACTTTATTGGAAGGTGATGCTACTTCTATTGGCTTTAATATTGGATTTTTATGGACACCTGTAGAAGAATTCTCTTTAGGTGTTGATTATAGAAGTAAAAATAAATTTTCGTTTGAAGGAACAGCAACTACAACACCGGCTACATTAGATTTTACACATCCGTTAGTAGGACCTATGTCAATCAAATTACCTTATGGTGATGTATCTGCACCTTTAACAACCCCTGAAAATTTGGTTATCGGCGTAGCAGTAAGACCAAACAAAACTTTAACACTTGCTGCAGATTTCCAATACATAGGTTGGAAAAGTTACGATAAATTAGAAGTAACTTTTAAACAATATGTTAACCCTCAAACAAATAGCAGCGTTTCATCAAGCTATAGAGGTTATAAAAATACATTTATTGCACGTTTAGGCGGCGAATATAAAATGAATGACGACTTAGCTTTGCGTTTAGGAGTTTTATATGATAAAAACCCTGTTGATGACGAATTAGTAGAGCCAACTTTACCTGATGCTGATAGAATTGGCATTACAGGTGGTTTTGGATATAAATTCACAGAAAAATTTGGTGTTGACGTTTCATATTTCTTCTTAAACTTTATGGAAAGAGAAATTACTAATTCGCAAAATATGACAGTACCCGGAAAACCTACATACGGCTACTTTAACGGAACATATAAACCGGTTGCTCATTTATTTGCCGTTAGTTTTAATTATTCATTGTAATATTTCCGAAATTTAATTATATTTAAGGGACGGATAACCGTCCCTATTTTATTTTAAACTGAGGACAATTAATGAAACAAATAATTTTAAGCGGTCTATTAATTATATTAGTTTGGGGTTGCAGCGGTAGCAAAGAGACGGTTGAACAGACTACAGAAACAAAAGAAAAAGAAGAAGTTTATGTTTTTGAAGATGTTAACCAAACACCCAAAGTAGAAACTCCGGTTGTTACCGAAGAACCGGAAAACAAAGTGATTGTTAATAACGAAAAGCATTCGGAATTGTACTTTGTTCAAGTTGGTGCATATACTTCAAAATCAGCTGCTGATAAATTTGTAAAAGAGGCTAAATCAAAATTAAAATACGATTTAAATATTGTATTTGACGGTACTAAAAATTTGTATGTTGTTCAGATAGAACCTGCATTTCAAAATAAAATAGATGCCGAAAATGTAAGAAATACACTTTGGAAAATACCGCTTTTTAAAGATGCTTGGATAAGAGAAGATATTAACTAAAGTACTGAAAAAAAACTTGGAGTATTTATGAAAAAAACTTTTACAGTTCTTTTTTTATGTTTTTTTTACCTTAGTATTAATGCACAAATTGATACTGTATGGGAAAAAACATTTAAAGCAGGTAATAATTATAGTTGGTTTAGTGCAACAGGTAATACCGAAAGAGGTTTTGCTTACGGAAAAGTTAATAATAATGAAAGGTTGTATGTCGTTTCACGAAATACTCCTTTAAGTTTGTACATTTTAGATGCGGATAACGGAAACCAGATAGGTAATCTTAGTTTGACCGGTGTATCTGGAGGTACTTTTATTCTTAATGACGTTGAAGTAACCGATGACGGAATTATTTTAGGAATAAACTTAACGACTGATGTTTCTGCAATTAAAATTTATAAATGGAATGGCGAAACATCTGCGCCTACAGTAGTTTTTGAGAATACACTTGGCGGAATTCCAAAACGAGTGGGAGATAATTTTAAAGTAGTCGGAAAAATGGAAGATAATAGTGCTAAAATTTGGTTTGCTGACCAAACAAACAAAAAAGTTTATATTTTAGGAACAACCGACAACGGTATTACTTTTAATATTGAAAATACAATTACTTTACCGGCAAATGCTATTGATAATATGGCATCAGTTTATCCAATAGATAACCAGACATTTGTTATGAACGGTAATGGTAAAAATGTTACTAAATGGAATATAAACGGTACATTATTAAGTACTATACCGGGTTCACAAGTAGGAACGGGTTCTAATTCAATTCAGTATTATGAATATAATAATGTTCCTTACATATTCACTTTTCAGCATGGTACTTCTACCGAAAATGCACGCATTGTAATGGTAGGAGATGATTTTGCAAAAGGCATTACTTATGTTGTAACTCCTTCAATGTATTTAAACGGAAATCCTAACGGCACGGGTGACGTTGATATTAGAATGAATAATGACGGAAGTCAAACTATTTTTGTGCTAAGCACAAATAACGGAATTGGAGCTTACAAAATTTGGTTTCCTTTCTTAATAAACGGTAGAATTAATGAAAAATATGACAATTACCACCCGGATTTGGATAACAATGCCGGTTTTGGCAGTGCAATAAATATTGATGCACTTTATGCGCATTTAGATAATGAATATTTATATATTGCAAGTGATTGTTATTTAAACACCGGAAGTAGTGACGGCATTGTTCTATTTTTGGGGGTTTCAAAGTTAGCCGGAACGGGAGCTGCTACTGGAACAGCTTTAGGCAATATTTCCGGCGGGGGACATTTATTTGGTGTAACTACAAACGGAAACTTTAAAAATGATTTCGAAACTAATTTCGGATTTGTTATTAATCCCGGTTCATCGGCTACATCGGTTTATATAGACGCCGTAAAGTACACTACATCCGGGAACTTAGCTCAGTATATCGGTAGTACAAACCAAACCGGTACTTTAGGCGAAGGTCCTGAAACGGACGGTATTTTTACAAACAAGTCAATTAAATTTGCATTTTATAATGACCATGATATCAAAAGAGGTTGGGAAATTAAAATACCTTTAAATCAAATTGGAAATCCGACTAATTTAGATGAGTTTATGCTTTTTGCGACAGTTGTATCGTCAACTGCTTATTTTAGTGATGTTACAGTCCCAGGTACAATTGCATCCGGGAATTTAGGTTTTGACCCTGATTTTTCGACCCTACAGGGAGGTCCATTCCACATGAATACTTTACCTTTGCCTGTTGAATTGATTTCGTTTAATGCAACTTCATCTAATAATTGTGTTAATTTAAATTGGAAAACAATATCGGAGCTAAACAATTATGGATTTTTCATTGAAAGAAGTATTAATAATATCGATTTTTCGGAAATAGGTTTTATCGCCGGTAAAGGGAACTCAACCGAATTAATTAGTTATTCGTTTAATGATAATAATTTAACCGAAAATAAATATTACTATAGATTAAAACAAACAGATTTTGACGGTTCTTTTAAATATAGCGATGTTTTAGCGATTGAAGTTTCATTAAATCCGACTAATTTTGAACTAATTCAAAATTACCCTAACCCTTTTAATCCGGAAACTATTATTAACTTTTCTGTTGCAGAAACAGGAAATACAAAATTAACTATTTATAATTCATTAGGACAGGAAATTTCAACTTTATTTAATAATAATGCTGAAAAGGGGGTTAAATATCAAATAAATTTTAATGCTTCAAATTTAAGCAGCGGAATTTATTTTTATAAGTTATCGCAAGGTGCTAACACTGCAATTAAGAAGATGGTACTTGTAAAATAGAAGGAATTTGTGTTATCCGGAAGGAATGTTTACAATTACTTCCGGTTTTTTATTATTAGAAAGGGATTAAGATGAGATATTTAACGATATGTATGTTTTTAGTTAGTGTATTGTATGGTCAGGTGAAATTTGAAAAGATTTTAGAGATTAGTTTAAATGACTTACCGGAAAAACCACGTATTGAAAACTCCGGTATTTATGGAATTTCAGATTTTTTTGTAAATAACAAAAGTATTTATCTTAGAAATTACGATTCAAAAAATGTTTATAAGTTTGAAAATAAAACATTAAGCAAAGTATTGTTTTCAGATGGTGTAATTTACGAACACGATAAGCAACTAAAAAATACAAATAGTAATGACATATTTGCTAAAGTTGCTAATAACGATATTTATTTTGGTAACGACGGTGCATATTCCGATGCTTCAGGAAATAAGATAAATGTGATAGTTGATAACGGTAATTTAATCATTGAAGATTCAAAAAATTTTAGTACCGTTCAATTATTTAATCATAATATTGCATTTGCTGATTTAATAGGTATTGACAATGATGATAATTATTATTTAATAACTGAGACAATTTTGCAGCAAATTCCCTTAATTGTTGAGCGAAATATTTTTGTTCTTAATAAATTAAGCGAAATATTAAATAAAATTTCAGTACCGACAAACAAATATCTTACAATATCCAATGAATTTTCATTAGATACTGAAGGAAACATTTACCATTTTTTAAGCGACTCAGAAAAAATTACAATATTAAAAATTTCCGGACTAAGTCTAAAGTCAAAAGATACAATAGCTTATCCTGAAGAATATAATAAATATGTTCATTATGATCAATTTACAACCCGAGAAGAAATAATTACTGATTTAAGTTTAATTAATGAACCAAGATTAGCAATTAGCAGAAATAATGCATTAAAAATTGCCGATAGTTATATAAGTTTTAAATATGTGTGCAAGACTCAAAACTTAGCACCAAACGGTATTACTGCACCTGACGGAGATGTGGTTAAAACTCCGGGATATTTAATAAAAGGTTGGAACGCTAAAATTCCTTATATGTGGGGAGGGTTTAGTACCTTAGCCGATTTTTATTCCGGTATTACATATTCAAACTTCTATGCCGGGGATATACATACAAGCGGAGTTACTTCATATGCTGTAGGAGTAGATTGCAGCGGTTATGTTAGTAGATGTTGGCAGCTTAGTTATCACGCCTCCACTGCATATATGCCAAATATAACAACACAATTGAGTGACTGGACAAAAATAAAACCCGGTGATGCAGTTTTAAAGTCGGGGCATGTTAGATTGTATGTAAATAGAGCTCAAAACGGAGCTTTGAGAATTGCCGAATCATCGGGAAGAGATTGGGCAGTTTCTTATTGGTCTTATTCATTAAGCGATTTGAGCTCCTATACACCTAACCGATATAATTCAATGGAACCCGATTTCAACGAAACTGTAATAAATTTATATAGCTCACTCAAAATTCAGAACAAAGTTAAATTAGTATGGAAAGCAGATACAACAAATTTAAAGGGATATAGATTATATCGTTCGGTAAACGGTAAAAATTGGTACACATTATTAGATGAAAACAGTCTTACAGGTTCATCAGTTTTAATAGATATGCCGACTGAACCTACATTTTACCGTATTTCTATTGTAAAAAATGGTTCATCAGGACTTTTAGAATCTAATTGGTCAAATCCAGTTGGTGTTTCACCTACTCAAACAACAAAAAATTATTTAATTATTGACGGATTTAATCGAAATATCGGAAGTGCAAGTTTCCAGGGACCAAATAATCCTTATGCAATTTCATACGCACTTGGTTTAAAATCTGCAGGAGCATCTTTCGAAATAATTAAAAATACTGCTTTAAAACTTGATTCCATTAACTTGAATAATTATTATGGCATTTTTTGGTATGTAGGAGATGAAAGTAGCGGAGATGAATCTATAGACGACTTTGAACAAGATTTATTAAAAAACTATCTGGAAAACGGCGGAAATTTGTTTCTTTGCGGTAGTGAAATTGGATATGACTTATATGAGAAAGGAGCAGAAAGCGATAAAAACTTTTTTGCAAATTATTTAAAGGCAAAATATATCTCGGATAACGCAAGTTCAACAATTGTTAAAACTACAGCATTTGCTTCTTTTGATATTTTGCAGTTCAATATAGGGCAGACATATGCAGAAGATTATCCTGATGTTATTGACCCTTTAAACGGAAGCATTAGTTCTTTTAACTATGCAAACAATAAAGGAGCAGGAATTATTTATGAAGGAACATTCGGTAGTTCATTACAAAAAGGTAAATTAGTTTACCTTGCATTCCCGTTAGAAACGACTGCAGATGATACAAGTTTTAATAAAGTTATCCGTAATGTTAAATCCTTTTTTGAAAATCCTTTAACTGAAATTAAAGAAGATTTAAAAGGTGAAATGGACTTTAAAATTGAAAATGCCTATCCAAATCCTTTTAATGCTTC
>CALGLM010000057.1 GCA_937930275.1 uncultured Ignavibacteria bacterium | reverse complement strand
TGCTTCCAACTTTTTGTTGATAATACCATTCAACTTCAACCCAAGCAGGGGTTCCGGGAACACCGCCGCCGTAGGCAACTATTTTAATTTTGCTATAATTTCCGTCATTATCGTATAAATAAACATATTTTGTTTCTCTATCGGTCATACTGTTAGTCCAGCTACCGTCTCTAACAGGAGAATCTTTTCCGTCTGTTAAATCAGTTCCTGATCCTATATTAAACCATGTTTCACGAGTCATTCCGCTTGAACCGTTTGCACTTCTTACAAGGTATCCGGTTGAAGTGTAGTAAATATCTACATCTGTTTTGTTAGCCGAAGAAATTCCGTAAGCATTACCTGTTGATAAATCTAAGCCGCTTGGTTGGGTTGCGGTTGTACCGGTAGTTTCCCACAATCTAACAGGACCAAATTTAGTTGGTTTGGGATCCAAATTAATATCGTATGTTGAAGTTTGGTTCAAATTTACTTGAACCGAAAATGTCGAATCAAAATAAGTATCTTTAACTAATTTAACCGAATGTGTGCCAACCGCCAAATAATTTAAAGTATCCGGTGTTACTTTACCGGTATTTACTCCGTTTAACCAAATTTGAGCACCTACAGGGGTAGATTTAATATTTAAATTTCCTCTGAAATTTTGTTTCATTACAATGTTAATCGTTTCTGTAGCATCACCGGCAACGTTAACAGTGTAAGAAGTATCAACATAATTAGCGAGAACTAATTTAATTGTATAAACACCCGGAGTTAAATCTTTTAATGTGTCCGGTGTTACTTTTCCGGTTGCGGCACCGGATAAATAAATAGTAGCTCCTGCCGGTGTCGATTTTACAACAATCTTTCCTTTTGGTGTTGGTGTAACAGGATTATCTTCTTCACTATTACAAGCAGTAAAAATTAACAATGGTAATAACAATAACAATAATAATTTTTTCATTTAATACTCCGTTTTATTTTTTAACTAAATTAAAATTTAATTTATTTCCGTCAACATTCATTGTAAACGTACCTGAAAACTTTTTTAAATCATCAGATAGCTTTCCGGTATATTTGCCGGCGTAACGACTATGTAGCATATCTTTCATGGTAACAGTTTTTGTTTCCGGATTAAACTCGCCGGAAACCTCTTGGTTAATTACTTCACGATAATTAATTGTAATTTTACCTTTAAAAGCTTTATCCGTTTGTTCTGTTATAACCAACGTAGTGGGTCGGCTATCGAAAACACCGGAATAAGTGCCTTTAATATCCGCAATAGCCGGTGCTTGTTGCTGTGCTGGCTGCTCAACGGTTTTGTTTGTTGTGGTGTCTGTTTTAGTGGTTTCGGTTTTAGGCTTTTCCTCTTGTTTTTTCTCTTCCTGTTTGCCACAACCGACAAATAAAATTGCGAATGTTAATAAGATAAAACCAAACAGTTTAACTGATTGTTTTAATTCCATAATTGGTGCCTCTAATTTGTTTTTAATAATTTTTATAATTCAACGTTCTATTTTAACAAATAATTCATTAAATTCAAAATAAGCACAATAGCTGACTACAAATAATCATAAATACCAAGGCAAATGGATATATTGTGGCATATCCTATTTTTGGTGCTTCAGAGTCTGTCATCGAGTCAATTGCACTTAAAGCGGGTGTGCTTGTCATGCCGCCTGATAATGCACCTAAAAAGAGGAGAAAATTCATTTTTAATATGAAACGTGCATAAATTAAAGCTATTATCATTGGTGCAATAGTAACAATTGCCCCTAAATAGAATAAAATAAATCCGTTATTTGTTACCGTTTCAACTAAATTTTCTCCGGCATTTGTGCCGACACCTACAAGAAAAAAAACGAGTCCTATCTTTCTTAAAAATTGATTAACTTCGCCGGCAATATTCCATAAAACAGGACCCGTTCTGCCAATTCGGGCAAGA
>CALGLM010000056.1 GCA_937930275.1 uncultured Ignavibacteria bacterium | reverse complement strand
ACCACCGAGATCTACACTCTTTCCCTACACGACGCTCTTCCGATCTTGACCTTTCATATTTTTAACTAAATTAAGAACGGCAATATGCTCTAAAATTCTATCTTTTGGTTTTTCTAATCCATAGTGATCTTCATCTAAAATTGATTTAGCATTATCAATATCTAAATTATCTTTACTCCTTTTTGACCAAGGAATATCAACAATCCAATCTAAATAATTACGAATAACAGTACTTTCGGGACTGCTCGGAGGTGTTTTTCTAAGTTTAGTAAATTCTTCTTCTGCTTTTTCTTTAACTTCGGCAGGAAGTTTTGCTTTATCAATTTTTTCTTTAAGCTTAATTAAATCAGGAGCTATCTCTTCTTCGTCTCCTAATTCTTCCTGTAAAATTCTTATCTGCTCTTGAATAATAAATTTGCGCTGTGCTTTCCCTATATTTTCTTGAACCTTACTTTCTATCTCTTTTTCAACTTTTAAAATATCTATTTCCGAATGTAGAATTTTTATTATTTCGTAAAGTTGCTCTTTTAACGTAAACTTTTGCAAAATTGATTGCTTTACTTCCAACGATTGATTAATATTTGCAGCTGCGTAAAACAATTTTCTATCCGGCTCGTCAAAATTATCGTAAGCGCTTACTGCTTCTTGTGGTATATTTCTGTTAATTTTAACATATTCCTTAAATAATGCCGTCATTTGCCTTATTAGGGCATTTTGTTCTTTTGCATCCTCTTTAATCGGAATAATAACTTCAATATTGGCTTCAAAAAAATTTTTATTTTTAGTAAAACTTACAATTTTTCCCTGAATTATTCCGTCAACCAATATTTTTAGTAAACCATTAGGTAGTTTTAATATTTGGATGATTTTAGCAATTGTCCCTTCTGTAAATATATCATCCCTTGTAGGTTCTTCTATTGAAGCTTTTTTTTGAGCTGCTAAAAAAATATATTTTGAATTATCTAATGCATAGTTTGCTGCTTTAATTGAAGTTTCTCTACCTACAAGAACGGGAAATATCATATAAGGATATATTACGTTATCTCGTAACGGTAAAACCGGTAAAACACTTGGTATTGCTTCAATACTTTCACTTTCTTTATTTTTTGGTTGTGCTTTTTTTTCTGTGGCTGCTTTTTTTGCCATATAAGACCAAACTCCATAATTAACAATATTTTAAAATTTAAATATAATAATTTTTTTATTTTAATAAGGTAACAACTTATTTACCCTAAAATAAACTTACTATGCTCTCAATTAATTAAAAATAAAACAGATACCTTTTTTTTGACCTGTAATTTTTTGTTTTTTTATATTGACAAAAAAAATAGTTTTATATTAATTCTACCTTCTTTTACCTTTTTTTAGTTATAAAATTATTTTCATGTAGTAATGCATTGTATATTTTTTCATTGAAATAAATAATTTAAACATATTAATATTAAAGCAAAAACAATCATAAAAGCATACAAAAACAACTAACCTATTATTATTTAACAAGTTAAGGCAATTTTGTTTTAATACTATTTTTTTGTTTTATTTCTTTTTGGGTAAATATAAAAAACAAGCCCGACCTTGTTAGATCGGGCTTGCTCTGGTTTAGCGCCTTAGAGGCGCCTGGGCAAAGGAGGGTTTGAGGGCACTACAAAATTACAAAAATAATTATTTTTTGTCAAGTCTTTTTTTGTTAAACGTTATATTTTTTTGTTAACGGTCATTTTTTCGAGTTGTCGGCAAGTTAATACTTTTTTAATGAGTAAATATTCATATAATATGTATAAATTATAATTTTTTCTTTTTGTTTGTAAATTTATTTTATTAATTTAAAAGAGACTGTTTGATATATTTAATTTATTTTTTGTATAATTATTTTGGAGGTTAGTCAGTATGAAAAAAGTCTTACTTTTTGTGATGTTTTTTATGATGGTTTTAAGTACTTACGCACAGGTTACTACCGTTTGGGAAAAATCTGTTACACAAGGAACAAAACCTGCATGGTTTGATACGGGTCATCTTACACGTGGATTAGCTTACGGAAACGTAGGCGGCCAAGATTACGTTTTTGTAGTTAGCAGAAACGGCGGGAGTTTTATTTATGTACTTAATGCTGCAACAGGTGATTCTTTAGGTAAATTAACATTAGGTCCTGATGTTACCGGTGGCACTTATGTAGTTAGCGACGTTGAAGTTTCTGAAGACGGAATTATTTACGTTTGTAATTTAGCTTCAGCAGGTGGACCATTTAGAGTTTATAAAGCCAATAGTATAACTGATACGTTAAAACTCGTTGCTGCTTTTACCTCTACAACTCAACGTTTAGGCGATAAATTTACTGTCACAGGTAAAGCATCTGATAACTCTCTTACTATTTGGGCTGCATCTGCTTCCACGGCTGAATATGTAAAATTTACTACTATAGATAATGGTATTGAATTTACACCAACAGTCGTTCCGTTAGCTGCTGGCTTAACCGGCGGTAGCTCTTCTATTGCACCATATTCTAACGGTTTTTACTTAAATGCTACAAGCATTAACCCTAAAAAACTTGATTTAAATAGTGCTGTTGTTGGTACAATTCCCGGTACTGTTGTTTCTACGGGAAGTAATGCAATAAGATATTTAACTTCATTTGCCGGTGATGAATATTTTGTTACTTTTGCTTTTGGTGCAGGTAATGAAAACGCTCGTATTGTTAAAGTTAATTTTGCAGTTGCAGATTCTGCTAAATTATACGCAACTACACCTACTTTAGGAGCTAACAGCAACACAAACGGGGCAGGTGACGTAGCCGTTAAAAAGAATAGTGACGGTTCATATACAGTATTTGTATTAAGCTGTAATAACGGTTTAGGTGCATATAAAGTTGATTTAAAATTAGCGGGTGATTATTATATTCCTGTTTCTAATTTAAAACACGGATTTACAACTTTAAAGGAAGCCGTTACAGCATTAAATACTTACGGTACTACTAAAAAAGTTAATTTTTATATCACTTCTAACTTAGCAGAAGACGGTATTGTTATTACCCGTAACGATTTAACCGATAGCACAGGCTTAACTATTAAACCCGCTCCGGGTTCACAACCGGCAGTTACTATTTCAAATTTCCCAACCACAGGAAATGAAAAAAACCAAGGTTTTACCGTAAAAAGTGCTTCTTATATTACAGTTGACGGTTCCAATACCGTTGATGGAACTACAAGAGACATGACTTTTATTGGTAATTCTGCTACAGGTAGTTATGTTATAGGCGTAATTGAAAAATCTAACTATGTTACGTTTAAAAACTTAAACGCTACTTTTACCGCTTTGTCTGCTGCCGGTACAATATTAGCAACTGACGGTTATACAGTAGGCGGCGTAGATGTATCTCCTCAGAATTTATTAGTTGAAAACTGCAAAATCGGTGAACCTACCGTTACCACTAATAACGGCGTTGCTATTTGGGGTAATGCTTCAACAATGCCAAGTTCCGCAATAGTAAGAAATTGCGAAATTTATGCTTCACGTCGTGGTATTACAACTTATTATATTAAAAATAATAAATATATAAATAACGATATTTATGTAGTCACTCCTCGTTTAGCACAAGCATTCTATTGTGGTATCTATTTAACGGGTAGCCCTCTTAACGATACAACAATTATCGCCAACAATAAAATTAAAAAAGTTGACGTAAACGTAACAGGCACAACCGCAACTTGGGCAGCCGGTATTGCCGTTTACGGAAACGAAGGTGTAGCAAATATTTATAATAACTTTATAGCCCCTAATACAGTTAACACAAATGCAGCACCTACAGCAACTTTTGCAGTTTACGGTATTGCTTTTAATAGTGCAACATGGATAGGCAAAGCAAATATTTATCACAATTCCATAGTTGTAAATAATTCACTTTCGACCGGACGCCATGCAGTTATTGGTACACCTACTACAAGTGCAGCAATATTTAATGTATATAACAACCTTTTAGTTAATAATAAAGTTGCAGCAAATGCTTACGGTATCTATTGGACAAATACACCTTCCGCTACATCTATTTTGTCAAGTAATTATAACGATATTTACGTTGCCGATGCAACATGTTTTGTAGGTCGTTACGGAACAACCGATTGCTCAACTTTAGCAAACTGGGTAACAACTACAGGTAAAGATTCAAATTCAATTTCTAAATTAGTTAACTTTGTTGATAATACCGATTTACACGTAACAGGTACTTCTGTTGGTGACGTTGATTTAGCAGCTCTTCCGATTTCTTGGATTACAACAGATATAGACGGAGACCCACGCTTGAATACTTTCGTTTATATGGGTGCCGATGAAGGAGCTATTTCTGTTCCGGTTGAATTAACTTCTTTTGTTGCTACAACAACCGATAAAGGTATTGAATTAAAATGGCAAACAGCTACCGAAACAAACAACAAAGGTTTTGAAGTTCAAAGAAGTTCTGATAGAGTAAACTTCTCTTCATTAGAATTTGTTGCCGGTAACGGTACAAGTGCAGAAAAACATAATTATACTTTTGTTGATAATTCTGTTGTTAACGGAAAAGTATATTATAGATTAAAACAAATTGATTTTGACGGTACATACTCTTATTCAAATATAATTGAAGCAGATTTTTCAATGCCTATAGCATTTGAACTTTCACAAAATTATCCTAACCCGTTTAACCCTACAACAGTTATTAAATTTGCTATTCCTACAGAAAGCAAAGTAACCGTAAAAGTATTTGACATTTTAGGTCGTGAAGTTGCTGTTTTGGCAAATGAAAGTTTTGCAGCAGGAAGACACAATTTGGAATTTAACGCTTCAGGTTTAACTTCTGGTGCTTATTTCTATACAATTAGCACAGAAGGAGCTGACGGCAGCAAAAACCAAGCTGTTAAGAAAATGATGCTTATCAAATAATTTTGAATTTTTAATTTTGAATTCTTTATGTCCTCATCCCTTAATTGGGATGGGGATTTTTTTTAAGATTAAGTGATAAGTGTTGAATGCTAAATAAGTCACATTTTTGGATTCTTAATTCTGAGTTCTCAATGTCCTCATCTCTTAATTGGTGTGGGATTTTTTCGCTATTAAAAGCTATCGGTAATTGAAAAAGAAATACTTATAAAATACATACAAACTATTTACAAGCGTTTTATTAAATTGCAGCTAACTTTAGCCGGTGGCAGAAAGATTTATTTGCAAGTAGCTACAAGGAAATTAAATATTAATATAAATATCAATATTCATTGTTTACTTAAATGAGAATAATTCAAAACTTAAAATTCATAATTCTGAATTGCATATAGTGTAAACTAATTCGTCAATTAAATTAGCGGTTAATCCCCAAATTACATAATCACTATATTTATACACAATTACGGGATGTTTTTGACTATGCCAAGTATTATTATATTTTGAAGGCAACCCAATTTCATTTACCGGTAAAAGCTGAATTATCTTTCCGTTTTCGTCTTCGGCATAAGGAGTAATATTTACATTAACCTTATATTCT
>CALGLM010000055.1 GCA_937930275.1 uncultured Ignavibacteria bacterium | reverse complement strand
TATTTAATTATTAATTTAAGGTTAAATAAAATTATTTGCAAACAAAAAGCGAATTTAAAAAAAGAGGTAAGTGTAGTAAAATTAGTAAATTAATAAAAATAAATATCGGGTATCGGTTTTCTTCCGGCAAATCCTGATTCTTCGGAATGATAATATTTAATTGTATCTTCATCACTTTTCCAGCAGAGTAATACTTCTTCACCGTCAATTATTGACGGAAAATCCACTAACCCTACCGTAAAATTCCAATCCTTAAAAGAACAGCCGAGTTCTTCAAGCTCTTCGATATATTTTTGCATTTCAATAATTAACAATCTAATTTTGTTGTTATTTCTAAAATCATCATCATTAGCTTCGGAAATTTCTTTCAAATCATTACCACAACGCAAAATGTCTTTTACAATACTTTTTACAAGCGGTAATGTTTTTACTGCTTCTTTCGGAGTAAAATATTTTGTATCTATGTGCGTCATTGTAAAACTCGTTTTTAGTAATAATACAAAACGGAATAATAATTAGTTCACTGTTTAAAATAAAAAAGGCTGCCTTGTAAAAAACAAGCAGCCTTTTAATTCTAAAACAGATAATTTATTTTATTTCTTCTAAGGCAAAATCGGGTGCTTTTTTTAGCGATTTTTTATCATATTTACCGCCTAAAGCTTTGTTAATATCGTTTACATAATTGCTTTTTTCAACAAATCCGACATAAGAATTAATTACGTAACCGTCTTTATCAATCACAAAAGATGTAGGTATTGAGTTAATACCGCCAAAATCCATAATTACTTTGTCAGTTCCTTTAGCTATAGGGTAATTTATGCCGTTAGATTTCATAAAAGGAACAACATCTTTTTGAGTTTGACCGCCGTGTGTTAAAGCATCTAAGCTTATACCTATCACTTCAACGCCTTTACTCTTAAATTCTTTTTTCAATTCTACTAAGTCAGGAATTCCTTTTCTACAAGGAGGGCACCATGTTGCCCAAAAGTCCAATATAACAACTTTTCCCTTAAAGTCGCTAAGTTTTACAACATTCCCTTTTTCATAATAAGGAGGATAAGGTCCGTCTAAAGTATCGCCATCGGTATTGTTTACTATTAGTAAAACAAAAAAGATAGTTAAAAACAATCCGGAATATATGTAGTTTTTATATTTCTGAAAGTCGAATGATTGTTTAGCGTTGTTAGTTTCGCTGCTGTTTTTAGGGGTGTTTTTTTGTGATTTACTCATTTTATCTCCGTTAAATATTTAGCATATTAATTTACAAAAATTTTATATATATTTTAACATTTCATTTAATTCTTTAACAAAAACGTCAATTTGGGAATCGTTGAAGCCTTTTTCTTTAGCGGCGTTTTCTAAACTTCCCCAAATAGGTTCGCCGCAGCGTAAACATCTAATTCCTTTTTCTCTAAGATAAACTACGCTTTCAGGTAAAAGGTTTACTAAATCTTCTATTTCGGTTTCTTTTGTTATTACTCCCTTATTCACTCTTTTGTTCCTCCTTTTTTTTGCCGGGCATTGCAAAAATAAGTCCCATAACGCCTCCGTAAATTATAGAAAGGTACGGATTGCTTGTAATAGGACAGTTACCGCTATTACATCCTATAAAATAATAGTAAGCGTACCCTCCCAAAAGTCCAATGGCAACGGGTAAAACCCTTTTCTTTAAAAAATCTATATTAATTTTCATTGTTTCATTTTACCGTAAATTTATTACTATTATGATGTAAAATTAGGGAAAAAGATTCAAAAAACAGAAAAATATCCCTTAAATTAAACTAATTGTCTTGCTCTTGAATTTAGTATTTTATAGCTTTACATTAGTGAAATTTTAAATTTAAATAAACGGAGTAATTATGGCTGAAAACAACAAACATCTTTATATGATAGTTTTTCCTATTAATGCACTTGTTGCCTCGCAGTTAGAACCGGAACAGTTTGGGGAGCATTATACGGTAGGTAGTGCTAAACATTACAGCGGAAAAGTTATATTTGCAGAAATAGATATTAATTATAGACATGAATATTTTCAAATTGATAGATATTTAGATTTAACGGTTCCGCATTCAGACGGTTCACCCAAAAAAACAAAATTTATCTGTTCGTATAATGTTTTAGAGCATGTTGAATTAAGTGCTATTAAAAAGTTATTTTTATGTACCGCAAACGGTAAGGTACTACCTATAGAACCAAAAGAATATACTGCAGTAAACGAACCGGGCTTAATTAGAGTTTATCAAGAGATTTGTCCTCTTGAAACTTTAGTTGCTTCAACATTTGATCAGCGTGAATTTGGTAAGTTTATTACTACACAAACAAGATCAAAAGGTGCACCCAAAATGATGTTTACTCAAATTGAGTTTAACATAGATCACTTTTTTGAAATGAATAAAGACAAGGAAATATTCCAAGCCGAATTACACGGTATTAATCCGTACCGTTTATATGATTGTTTGATGGAAATAAAAGATAAACCGGCAAAATTAACTAAAACAATTAGTTTAGGTAGTTTATTACGTGATATTTCATATAAGTTTTTACGTCACGGTTTTTGGTTTGCCGAAGGTGATGAATTGAAGTTTTTCCCTATGCCTTCGTTAAATCAATTAGAAAATGAATATTATTATTGGTGGAAATTCGTTAGATAATTAGAAGCTGATTTTCAAATAAGAGACTTTTTCAAAAGTCGATTTTGTTAAAAAATATTAAAAGTTTTATTGTGTAATAATTTACCGTATTCCCCTCTTTTTTAAGAGGGGTTGCGGCAAAAAGATAATTTAACATTAAATAAAAGTAACGAGATTGAAATCTAATGAAAATTCTCTCTCTTTTTTTATATAAGACTTACAATTAGAAAACCCCGGCTTAATAGTAAATAAGCGGTTGGTTTTGTTTTATTAAATTATGCTATTATTTTTTTAGGAACGCCCTTTAAGTTATGAAGATTGACAATATAAAGATAATTGGTTTTGATGCAGATGATACTTTATGGCAAAATATGATTTATTTTGCGGAAATCGAAAAGCATTATGCCGAGTTACTTTCCGAATTTATTGAAGAAGAAAAACTAAATAAATTGCTTTTTTCGACCGAAATTAAAAATATTGATATTTACGGGTTTGGCGTAAAAAGTTTTATGTTAAGTATGATAGAAACAGCAATAAAAGTAAGTAACTATAAAGTTAAAAACGAAGCTATTGAAAAGATGATTGAAATGGGGCAGCATTTATTAAGGCGTCCTGTAGTTTTATTAGACGGAGTTAAAGAAACTGTTGAAAATTTAAGTAAAAAATATCGATTAATTGTTGCTACTAAAGGTGATTTGATTGATCAACAAAGCAAGTTAGATAGAAGCGGAATTGCTAAATATTTTCATCATGTAGAAATAATGAGTGATAAAAACGAAGAAAGTTATTTGGAATTATTTAAGCATCTTGATATAAAGCCGAACAGATTTTTGATGATCGGAAATTCGTTAAAATCTGATATTATACCTGTAGTTAAAATCGGAGGTTACGGAATTCATATTCCTTTTGATATTACATGGCAGCATGAATATGTTGATCCTGAATTAACAAAGGATTTAAAAAATTACATTGAACTTAACAGTATTAAAGAAATAACGAAGATATTATAACTTTTACATATTTTTAGGGGAAGTATGGAAACTAATAATTTTGTTATATTAGGAGCGGGGGGTAGTATCAGCAAATCTCTTACAGACGAATTAATTAAAAACGGTCAAAAAGTAAGACTTGCATCGCGTAAAGAAATTATAAAAGAAGGTGCTGTTTGGATAAAAACAGATCTTCTAAATTATCAGGAAACTGTAAACGCCGTTAAAGGGTGTGATATAGCCGTACTTACGGCAGGCTTAAAGTATGATAAAAAAGTTTGGCAGCAAGAGTGGTTACCTTTAATGCGGAATGTTATAGACGCTTGTAAAAGTGAAAATGTAAAACTAATCTTTTTTGATAATGTGTATATGTATGGTTTAGTTAGGGGCAAAATGACGGAAAATACTGCCTATAATCCCTCCAGCAGAAAAGGGGAAATTAGAGCCCGCGTGGCAAAAATGTTGGAAAGTGAATTTCAAAGGGGAAATATAAATGCAATAATTGCAAGAGCTGCCGATTTATACGGTCCTTATGGCGGAGCTAATTGCGTCCCTAATTTTATGATAATTGAAAACCTTATGAAAGGTAAAAAAGCCCAAATATTGGGTAAAGAAAATGTTTTCCATTCCTTAACCTATATTCCTGATTGTGCAAAAAGCTTGTATTTACTTGCCAACGATAATACCGCCTACAACCAAATATGGCATTTACCGACAGCAAATCCTCCGATTACAAGTAAACAGTTTGTAGGCTACACTGCCGAGTTGTTAAAAGTAGCTCCCAAATATACGGTCTTATCTAAGTTTTTAATTGGTTTTGCCGGAATGTTTAACGGTACTATTAATGAAGTAAAAGAGATGTTATATCAAAATTTATATGATTACTATTTCGATTCTACTAAATTTGAACAACATTATAACTTTACTCCTACAACATATTTAAAGGGAATTGAAGAAACAATAGCTTTTTATAAAAGTAATACAATATAATATATTATTCCCATAGTTCTTTAAGTTGTTTTTACTTGTGGTAAATTATAAGCAGTAAATATTTTGCTTTTATGAATCCAAATTAATTTATTAACATCATAT
>CALGLM010000054.1 GCA_937930275.1 uncultured Ignavibacteria bacterium | reverse complement strand
AATTATAGAATACTACCAACCCATAAATTCAATAAACATTTAAATTTTATATAGTATATCTAATAAGAAAAGCCGGAACGCCAATCAACCATATTGCTTCAGAAACTTGCCGTCTTTTTCCTTTTTATGAGTATAAATTAATAAATTATTTTCGCTTTTGCAAGATATCATAATAGTTTAACTAAATAATATTCCTTTTATGTTAATTCAAAAGCAAGAAAGGGCGGATGATAAACTCCGCCCCTATCTAAATTATTTCATTAACATAAGTTTTTTTGTACTAACAAAATTACCTGTTTCTAATCTGTAGATATACACCCCACTGGCGAGGTTACTACCGTCAAATGTGACTGTATATTTTCCTCTTGTCTTTTGTTCTTCAACTAATGTAATTATCTCTTTTCCTAATACATCGTATATTTTTAGAGACACATGCCCATCTTTAGGTATCTGATAAGTTATGTTTGTGGTAGGATTAAACGGATTTGGATAATTCTGATATAAATCGTAACTATTTATCTCGATCTCTTGTGTTAATTCTACTTGCTTTATATTGGCTTTTGCCATTATATCTTCATCGCTAACCTTGTCGGCAACAAAATATTCCGCCACTGAATTGCTTACTATCTCTAAACATAATTTTACTTCTTTGTTGCCTATACCATTTACATTTACTTGATACAATAAATTATTATACTGTTCGTAATCAGTATCTGAATAAGTAACATTATCAAATATCCTTAATGTCTCACCCGTATTTGCTTCGATTAACTTAACCTTAAAGTTAATATAGTTATTAGCACCTAATTTTGATGCCCCACTCTCTACAAGACCGTATTGAACACTATATATAAAGCTCTCACCATCCGAAATTTCGAAAGGTTCGCTAATAAGAATGTTGTTTAAAGATTCTAATCCATTCGTTATATACTCTTCAGGAACCTGTAAAAAGTTCACACTTTCTCCGTTATTCCAAATATCCCCTATCCTAAAGTAAATTTGTGAACTATCTTTCTTGACCAATCCTTGTCTGCCATAATTAATTCCGACTATACCGGGCATTAACTTTGGATAATAAGAACCTATATTGTTTGTTTTAGTAAAAAAATATGGTGCCGTACGTGAATCGAAGACCATCCCTATCATATCTTGTTTTGTAGCACCGTTTGCCACTTGAACATAATTCCCGGCTAAATTAAAATTCTTTATAGTCGTTAAGTTGTTATCAACGAACTTATTACTGTTATTATTGGTCTCGTTCCAAGCAATAACATAAGCTAAATTATCATTCGAACGAGTAATTGTTGGACCTTGCACGTTATTACCAAAATACCAAAAGCGATAGTATGACGGGGACTTAAATACAACAGATTTTTCTGTTGTTGTACTTGTCTTATTAAGTACGCTTACTCCCGTTCCCTCTACTGTTGTAGGTCTATCAATACCGGCACTCTCACGTTCGCCAACCCATACAACTCTTGCACCATTGTTTATTTCTATTATCGAAGGATTATAATTCTTTGTATATCCGCTTCCATATGATACTTCTTGCCTGGTAGCATCCGTTGGTATTCCGTTATTATCAATACCAATATGGTGATACCATATTTTTGAGCTACTATTCGTTATATTTTGTTGGTATGCAAGATTAAAATGAGCAGGGTATGCATTGTTCCCCATCAACGTTGGATTACTGCATGTTTGATCTGTATTAATGGCTAAATTGGCTCCATCCGAAAAAGAAAACTGTGTTCCTGTATAATTAAGATCTCCAATAATATAGTAAATACCTCCTGCCGGCCACCATTGACTCCCGTCCTTCTCTTCCCACGCTACCATAATTTTATAAAACGAATTATATGCTGCTCTACTAATTGCAGGATGACATTCATCAGTGTATGGTTTGTGTATTTCTCTTGAATAATTGGCTAAAATTATATCGTCAATATAATTAAAAGATTGAATTCTTATTTTAAATTCATCTCCGTTTTGTTCTTGAAATGCTATTATTACCATATATTCGCCGTTAGAGATTAAACAAGGGTTTTTGGCGTTGTTTTGACTTAACGGTGAACCATTATTCATTATCTTCCATGTTACACCATTATCCGTACTTCTCTCATACCATACCATCCCCATGCTTTCATAAACAGAGTGCAAATAATTATCACTACTTGTCCTTATTATTTTACGTTGGCTGTTTGCACTGTAAGTATTTACATTATTTGAAATATTGGTCCCTTTTAATTCAGCGGTAATTACAGAATTAGCCTGTTTAAATATTATAGGAGTTTCCAAACTATTTATATATGCAATTTCTGCGGAGTTTTGTCCGTTTATTTGATTTTGTTTCCACTTTACAAAATAACATGGTTTATTATTAAAACTTATATTACTATTAAGTCCTATCGAGTAGTATGGCGGAGTACGATTTGCATCAGCTCCTTCATTCAAGAATATCCCTTTGTAAACATATCCGTTTTGACTTGTGGTATAATCCGGAACGAAAGGAGAATTAACAGTTACCCAAGTAGGATATAAACCCTTATTTTGTCTTCCCTTAGCAGAGTTATCGCTTTCCATCATCAACCATGGATCTTTAAATTTTAACGATCCGTTAAGATTAACAAAGAACCCATCAATAGTGGTTTGAATGGTTGTTAAGTAAGTTTTTTTATACTGCGCAGTTATCTCATTTATAGCACTATTTATTAAATCAGCGCTATACCAATTTTGATATAAAATGCTAGGTGTTGCTCCCTCTAATTTGAAATGACGAAACTTCTCCTGAATATTGCTTTGATAATTTGTATCTGCCCTAATAATGGTCGGATTCATTTTGGGAACAGCGGTGTTGGACGGACGACTTATCCAAACATTATTTTTATATTCATCATAATGCCCAAATACAACATTATCACTGCTTACTTGCTTTATCTTTACACCTGAATATTTATAGACTTGTGATGATATTGAGCTTCTTGTATAACCATCCTTATAAGCAACAGCTTTTAGTGTTATTGTTGGATTGGCTTCGTTTGGTACTAAATAAAACTTTCCCGCATATAATGTCGAGAAATTCGAAGGATCTCCGGAGGTTGAATAATAAATTTGAGCACCGGGTGTACTACAGGTTAACTCTACTTCGATTGGTTCAAAATAGTTACCGCTTGCCGGACTGATTAATGGCGTTGAAACGACTCTCGGAACAATCTTAAACTTTTCACTTCTTCCTATTAGAACATTTTCCGAGTTATAAAAATAAAACCTATATTCATCTATACTACAATCCGGACTTAATTGAATGGGTATTTGGTTATTCCCTTCGACAATTGCAGCAGTGCCATAATGAACAACTACATTATTATTATTTTTGATGGCATAATTTAATGTATTTAAGGGCTTATTTGATGTAAACGTAAGATTATATGTTTCTCCTCTTGTCCATTCTGATATATTAGTCGGATTTGTTATTGTAATGACAGTATTAATTGTCCAGCCTAAATCTTCCAATATTTTTGCGGCTATTTCGCCGATGGAATGATTTACTTCGTTTAATCCGAAATTTGGTGTTATTAATGAATTTGTATTTCCGGCAGGATAGGTATTCTCATCAAGATGACATATACTACTTCCGGTAGCCCATTCTGACGGCGCATATATTTTCGGTAAGTCATAAATACCTTGTGCATTTAAAAAATTGTTAGTATTTATCCCCGAATAATAAACGCTTCCATCTATACAATTGTTATACATGCTATAAGTATTTGAATTTTCTGCCAATATCTGCGCCGTAATATAATTTTCCTGTACAATATATTTGTCATAAATTGTCGAAAAATAACCCTCAGTATTTGTTTGACAGCCATTAAATTTACTTATTGCAGTAAAATTATCCTTATTTGCTTGTATGGAGCTAGTAAATCCCAGCCCATGTAATACTTCGTGCATAAGAACGGTTGCCAAATCATATTTATTACTCACACAAACTCCGGTTGTATCCAAGTTCCAAACTATGGAGTTATTAATATTTACCGTAATTATCATCTCTGCTTCTGCACTATTAAGGTTTACATCTTTAATTGCTTCCGCAAGCGCAATATGATATTGGTAATTAGGTTGAAACGGAGATTGTTCTGAATTATAGTAAGAAGTGGTTACGCAGTTTGCCAAGGTAACAGTTCCCAAATCTTGTTTTTTGACTAATACATTAATTGGTTGATTTGACACTATAATTTTGCTATAAATCCCAAGCACATATTTTAGTACATTTTTATATTCGATTGACAATTTTTCAGTATCACTCGT
The DNA here is from genome assembly GCA_937930275.1 of uncultured Ignavibacteria bacterium. Classification (GTDB taxonomy): domain Bacteria; phylum Bacteroidota; class Ignavibacteria; order Ignavibacteriales; family Melioribacteraceae; genus JAEXOD01. Next base: position 403 of record CALGLM010000054.1, on the reverse strand, counting down.
AGGGTCCATTATAACAAATCTTGTTGGAGTAAGAACTCTATCACCTGAACCTTGATTTAACACTATTGGGGCTCCTATCCTTGTATTATAATTTATAAAAACCCCGTTACTATTACTTACTTCTAATTCTTGCCCGTTAGTAATGTTTTCTAAAAAAATAATAAATAAAATAATTTTTAAAATTGATTTCATAATGCTCTCGATTGTTATTTGTTAAAATATTTAGTATTTTTTTATAACAAATAGAAGTTATAAGTAGTGTGCTAGACTAAATAATATAATAATTTCTTTTGTTATAAAGTACCGGTGATGCAAGCACCGGTACTTGTTTTTTTAAGCTTTACCTCCTAATTTCTAATTCCTATTTTAATTAAAGGTTTTGAACCGTTTGAACCGCACATTG
>CALGLM010000053.1 GCA_937930275.1 uncultured Ignavibacteria bacterium | reverse complement strand
GAAACAGAAAAAATGATTTGTACTTTGTATATACCTCAATTAATAAGGCATATACAAATTATGTACAGTTCAATGAATAAATCAAAAACTGAAATTTATGTAAAAATAGGCACAAGCGGTACCGGCGGTATGGGGTTAAATATTCCATATACCCATAGCGAAGAAAAGCCTTCACGCGTGCTCCTCTCCAAGTCTTCAGTTGCCGGAGCACATACCATGCTCCTGTTTTTAATGGGACGTACTCCCGAAGGTGCAATAACAAAAGAAATAAAACCGACTGCAGCAATTGCTTGGAAAAAAATTGAATTTGGTGAAATTAAAAGACGCGGTAAACCCATTGAATTAACTAAAGTTTCTTTGGAGCAAGCAGTTCCTCTTGAAGATAAACTGAAGCTTAAACTCGATACTCCTTTCCCGACTGACGGTGAAAAATTAAAATCTATTTTTATTGATACAGGCGAAAACGGTACATTTTCTCGTGGCGAGTTTGAGGCTATTTCTACTCAAGGTCAAATGGAATATGTTACTCCCGAAGAAATTGCTGAAGATGTTATTTATGAAATTTTGGGCGGTAACACAGGACACGATATTATTAATGCTTTGGATAATGCTACTTTAGAACCGAGTTTTAGAGCCGGCTTTTTGCAGCATTATGCCGTTGAAAAGCTCGAAGAGTTAGAAGAATCTACCGGAGCACACAGTGTAGCATTTGAATTATTAGGTCCACCCAGATTAAGTAAATTACTTTATGAATTGCATTTGCTTAAGCTTATATGTACTACAATGCCTAATATTGTTAATGCAGATGCTAAGGAATTATCCGATAAATGTTTAGCTTTGCTTGATAAAGATACAAAATTAAGAAGTGAAATTGTTTCAATTGGAATTCCTATCTTGCTACCTGACGGAAAAAGTCTGCTACGTGGAAACGAAATGAAAATTCCTCCGTTTAGAGGTGATGATGAATTAACAATTACTACAGATAGCATCAATCATTGGGCTAAAGACGGCTGGGTTGATCTAAGAGTTGAAAATATTAAACACTGGCAAAACCGTCTACAATTACTGATGAATGAAGCAAATTCAGTACCGCCCAATGATACAAGCAGTCATTTTGTTCGTACAAAAAGATACTGGAGCCATTTTGAAAAAATTGATATCGGCAAGGTTGTTGGTTGGCTTTTTATTAATGAGGAGCAAGGTTTACGAATGAAATCGTAATTTCATAATATACTTTTTAGATTAGTACCTTTTTATCCCCCTCACAATTTCCAAGAGGGGGATTTTTTTTATTCTCTAAAAAATGTTTTAAAAAGTTCAACATACTGTAAAATAATAGACTTAATCCTAATTTCATCATTATTTATTAGCTAAGCGCTATTTTAGTTAAACGACTCTAATTTGTTGTATTACAACGGTTTATACTAAATTATAATAAATTTTTACTTTACTACTTAATTTAGCTAATCGTAATTGATTTCCTATTGCTATTTTATTTTACTTTATATAATTTCACATAAATAAATTTATTTACTAAGCATGCTACCTCGCCCCCATTAATGAATTCATGGGCTGTTTTTTATTTAAAATTTAACATTATTTTAGAACCAGGATTTACAGGATAAAGAAGGATTATCAGGATAATACCAATTAGGATTGATTTTTTGTCTAATATCTAACGTCTAACATCTTTATTTTAAAGCATTTAAGCTCCGGAGAAGCGGCATTATTGTAGCACGCATAAGCCCTAAAGGCATTTTAGCCTCGTAGAGGCGGCATTGGTTTATTATATAGAGGGATATATTTTATTATTTATTATTCCCCATGAATTAATTCATGGGTTGGGTTTATTTCCTCGCCCCCATGAATGAATTCATGGGTTGCGAATTCTTTTTATTTAACACTCAACATTTAACATTCAACATTATTTTAGTGAGCTGAGTGTTTTTTTTATTCAACATTTAACATTCAACATTTAACATTATTTCACTAAAACCATTTTCTTCAAGTCATTAAATACGGGTATTTTCCCTTTGCCCGTTACTTCCAATCTGTACAAATATATGCCGCTTGCCATATTACTTAAATCTATTTGCGTTTCGTTATAACCTTTGCTTTTGTTTCCTTCAATTATTGTTGTTGTCAGTTAGCTGTAGTGGTAAATAAATCTAATTCGTGTAACTATCTTCCTCTTTAAATTGAAAAACAAACAATTGAAAGTTAAATTAATTAAAAAAATTTGATATATTATTGATGATTTAAAATAAAAAAGGACGCCATAAAGGCGTCCTAATTTCAATCTATTTTAAATAATTACTTTAATAAAAGCATTTTCATAGATCGGAAGAGCACACGTCTGAACTCCAGTCACCGTACGTAATCT
>CALGLM010000052.1 GCA_937930275.1 uncultured Ignavibacteria bacterium | reverse complement strand
AATTATTTACTTTTCTTCTTCGGTTAAAAACTTTTCAGCTAAAAGAACATCTTCTTTGCTCCCGATATATAAAGGAGATCGTTGATGTAACGATTTAGGATTTATTTCTAATATCCTATTTTTTCCGTCAGTTGCTCTTCCGCCTGCTGCTTCTACAATAAACGCCATCGGGTTACATTCATACATTAATCTAAGTTTACCGTTTTCAAATCTGCTATCTGCGGGATAGATAAATATACCTCCATACAATAAATTTCTATGTATATCAGCTACTAACGAGCCTATATATCTACCGGAGTACGGTTTTTCATTTCTATCAACCGCATCTTGTAAGTATTTTATATATTTTTTTAACCCGCTTCTCCAATACTTATAATATCCTTCGTTTGTACTGTAAATGTAACCTTTATCCGGTGTTTTAATATTGGGATGTGATAACAAAAATTCACCTAAACCTTGGTCTAATGTAAAGCCGTAAACAGTTTCACCGGTAGTGTAAACTAAAATTGTTGATGAACCGTATAAAACATATCCTGCAGCAACTTGTTTTAATCCTGGTTGAATTACGTCATCATTTGTTCCCGGTTCACCTGATTTTGATACACGTCTATAGATTGAAAAAATAGTGCCGACACTTACGTTAGCATCAATATTAGACGAGCCGTCTAATGGATCAAATAATAAAACGTATTTGCCTATTTCGTACTGTTTTGGTATATGTATTATCCCCTCTTCTTCTTCGCTTGCCATAATACAAAGGTGTCCGCCGTATTCCAACGCTTTAACTAATATCTCGTGGGAGTATATATCTAATTTTTTAACTCTTTCTCCGTGCACGTTTGTTTCGTCGGTAAATCCTAAAATATCAACAAGTCCCGCTTTGTTTATTTCGTACGATATAATTTTAGCTGCAAAAGCAATTGTATTAAGTAAAGACGAAAACTCACCGGTTGCATGCGGATATTTTTTTTCGGCTTCCAAAATATGACGTTCAATAGTCATAAATCTTATTTTTGACATTTTATCCTCTTTTTTAAGCAGATTTTGTAATTTCTTGGTCTTTGTACTGTAGCTGATATAATCTATAATAGATACCTTTCTTCGCCAATAATTCCTGGTGGTTTCCTACTTCTCTAATTTCGCCTTTGTGCATAACAATTATTTTATCGGCATTTTGAATAGTACTTAATCTATGTGCAATAACAATTGAAGTTCTATTTGCAAGTAACTTGTTTATGGCATTCTGAATTAGCATTTCAGTTTCCGTATCTACACTGCTTGTTGCTTCGTCCAATATTAAAATTTTTGGGTTATACGCTAAAGCACGTGCAAACGATATAAGTTGTTTTTGCCCTACGCTTAAAGTAGAACCTTTTTCTTTAACTTCTTCATAGTACTTGTTCGGCAAATTTTCAATAAATTTATTTGCACCTACAATTTCGGCAGCTTGCTTAGCTTCATCTAAACTAATTCTTTCATTATTTAAGGTTATATTTCCGTAAATTGTACCGCTGAACAAAAATACGTCCTGCAATACTATTGATATATATTTCCTAAGCTCTCTTTTATCTATCGTTTTAATGTCTATTCCGTCAAGTTTTATAGTGCCGGAGTTTATATCATAAAATCTGGTTAGAATATTTATTATACTTGTTTTACCCGCACCCGTTGCTCCTACTATAGCAACAGTTTCACCCGGATTTATTGTAAAATTTATGTTTTTAAGCACATATTCGTCATTATTATAAGCAAAACAAACATTTTCAAAATCAATTTTACCTTTAACATTTTCTAATTTCACCGGATTTTCCGGATTTTTTATAAAAGTTTGATCATCAAATAAATTAAAAATTCTTTCGGATGATGCCATAGCTGTTTGAAGTACATTATACTTTTCGGATAAATCTCGTATAGGTCTAAAAAACATTTCGGTATATTGTATAAATGCAAATAAAACACCCAAAGACATTGCACCTTGCACCACATTACCGCCGCCGTACCAAATAATTAATGTAATTGCAAGCGAACTAAAAAAATCCACAACCGGAAAAAATACGGCATAGTAAAAAACCGATTTTACATTTGCAATTGTATGGTCTCTATTTATCTCGGCAAACTTTTTATACTCTTCGTTTTCTTTACCGTAAATCTGAACAACATTCATTCCTTGTATATGCTCTTGCATAAACGAATTTAAGCGTGCCAAATGAAAGCGAACATCACGATATGCAATTCTTACCTTTTTCCTAAATACCGATGTTGCAAAAATCACTAACGGTAAAACGGATAATGTTACAAGCGATAAATCCCAAGACATAAAAAACATAAAGCCTAAAATCCACAGAATTATAAAAATATCGCTAAATACCGTGATAATTCCGGCAGAAAATAATTCATTTAATGATTCTACATCATTAGTTACACGCGTTACTACTCTTCCGATAGGAGTTTTATCATAAAACTTCAAAGCTAACTTTTGTACATGTTCAAAAAGTTTGACACGTAAATCAAAAATTACTTTTTGCCCCATTAATTGTGTATAGTAAGTTAAATAATATTGAACTAAAGATTGCAATATTAACGATACTATTAATGCCAACGAAATATACATCAGCGAGTCGTAATCTTTTTTAACCAAGCTATAATCAACCGCAACTTTAGTTAAATAAGGTCTAACAGGACCTAATCCGGCAACAGATATACTTAAAAAGATACCCCAAAACACATATTTTTTATAAGGCTTAATAAAAAATAGCAGTCTTTTCATCAATTTGCTATCGTATGCTTTGCCTAATATTTCGTCATCTTTATCTTTTATCATAAACTTAATTCAGTTCCTTTAATTCTTTTTCAAGCAATTGTTTCTCATTCATTTCGGCATAAATTCCGCCTAACTCAACAAGCTCGTCATGGGTACCCTCTTCTGCAATTTTCCCTTTGTTAATTACAAAAATTTTGTCGGCATTTTTAACTGTAGAAATTCTATGGCTTATTATTATGCTTGTTCTGCCTTTCATAAAGTCTTTTAATTTTGCAAGAATTTCATCTTCGGTATTAGTATCAACAGCACTAAATGAATCGTCCAAAATTAAAATTTTTGGATCTGTAGCAATTGCTCTTGCAAGCGCTGTACGTTGTTTTTGACCTCCGCTTAAAGTAATTCCTTTTTCACCCAAAACAGTATTAAATCCTTCCGGAAATTGTTCAACATCTTTAGTTAACGAAGCTATTGATGCTGCATTTTGCATAATTCCGGCTTTCTTGCTTTTCACTCCGAATAATATATTATTTTCTAAAGTATCGCTAAACAAAAATGTCTCTTGAGGTACAAGCCCTATATTACGCCTTATAACTTTAATCGGTATTTGTTTAACGTCAAAGCCGTCAATTTTTACTTTTCCTTCAGTGGTATCATATAAACGAGGTATTAAGTTGATTAAACTTGTTTTACCTTCTCCCGTATTTCCGACAAATGCAACCGTTTGACCGGCTTCAATTTTAATATTAATATTCCTTAACACATACGGCAAAGAATTGCCATATTTAAAACTAACATTTTCAAATTCAATATTTCCTTTAATTTCATTAATATTATAGTGAGTCTCATCGTAATCTTTTATCTCAATTACTTCATTTGTAATTTTTAGCAACCGCTGCATACTTGCCGCTGCTTGTTGTGCAATATTCATAACCCAACCGAATGCAATTGTGGGCCAAATTAACATGCCTAAAAACACAATATAGGCTGATAATTCACCTATTGTAAGTTTATCTTGAATAACCATAATGCCCCCCAGCCATGTTACTATAATTACGGATATTCCGGTAATCATATATAATATAGGTTGAAACAGAGCTTGTATTCTAACTTTATCCATATTACGATCAAGATACTCGTAATTTAATTTTTTAAATTCTAAGTTTTCGTTCTCTTCTCTAACATACGACTTTATAACTCTAATTCCGTTAAATGTCTCCTGCGCTTTTGTTGTTATATCCGAAAATTTCTCTTGAATTAATACAAATTTTTTATAAATCTTTTTGCTAACCCAATACACCAAGTAAGATAAAATTGGCAAAGGAAGTAGTGAATAAATAGTTAAAAGCGGACTAATAGACAATATAATAATTAAAATTACAATGAATCTAAAAGCAGTGTCAATAAAATACATAACTGCCGGACCTACAAACATTCTAACCGCATTAATATCGTTAGTTGCATGCGACATAATATTGCCGGTCGAGTTATTTTGGAAATACCTTAGTGAAAGTTTTTGTATATGTCCCCAAAAATCTTGTCTTAAATCGTATTCAATTTCTCTACTAACAACAATAATCGTTTGCCTTATAAAAAATCTAAATACACCGCTTACTATACTTGCGGCTATAATTAGCAAAGCATAAGTATTTAAGGTGCTATATTCAAAATTAGTTTTTATACTATCTATAGCATCTTTTAAAAAAATCGGTATATAAATTTGAGAAATATTTGAAATAAATATAAACAAAAACCCTAATATCATTTTTGTCTTATATCTTTTAAAGTACTTTAACAGCGCGGAAAGGCTTTTCATTAAAAATCACAATAATTTATTTTTACGTTTATCAAATATACAAATATAGTGCATATTTTTTGAAACAATTAAAATTGCATTTTAATTCAATTTGACATATAAGTTATAAACATAAAAAAAATTCCCTTTATCCCGTTACGGGAATAAGGGAATATATAAATACCCGCCAAACAATATTTATTTAACTAATAACATCTTACATGTTTTAGAAAATCCGCCTGCTGTTAATCTATAATAATAAACTCCGCTGCCGTAAAGTGATGCGTCCCATGTTTTTTCATAAGCTCCTTTACTCAATTCTTCGTTTACCAAAGTTGTTATTTCTTTACCTAAGCTATCATAAATTTTTAAAGTCACAACTTCTTTAGTCGGTAAACTAAAACTTATAGTAGTTATAGGATTAAACGGATTTGGATAATTTTGACTAACGTTAAAGTTTAAATTAATTATTTCTGATTCAACTTGGTTTGAATACTCAAACTTTCCGTCATTATCAACCTGCTTCAAACGATATAAGTATTTACCATAAACTAAGTTTTTATCAATGTAAAAGTAATTTTTTATACTATTGCTATTTCCGTTTCCTTCAATAAAACCAATTTTTTTCCAATCTTCATTTTCTTTTTTTCTTTCAACTTCAAATCCAAAATTATTTAGTTCGGTAGCTGTTTCCCAAGTTAAAGTCACGTCATTATTAGTAACATTTGCCTCAAAGCTTGTTAATTCAACCGGCAATGGGTTATTACTACCTACACTACCTATTGCAAATTCACTAAAAGAAGTCAAATTATTTGCTCTAATCGAAGTACTATTAACAAGTGTATAGTCATTCCAAACCGTCCAGTTTGCATCGCTTGTCTCTCGTTTTAATATCCTTAAATCATTAGCATTGGAAACACCTGTTATTTCAGAAATATCAAAAGTCACATCCACATCAAAAGTCTTTAAAGTTGTGCCTAATTCCCAGTAAAACTGATTAGAGATATTTGTGATTCCGTCCGGTAAAGTTCCTCCTGGTGCAGTTTTAATTTGATTAGCATATACACCTCTCAAAGTATCATTAACAGTGGTAAAACTTTCAAATGCAAAACTGATGTCAGATTCC
>CALGLM010000051.1 GCA_937930275.1 uncultured Ignavibacteria bacterium | reverse complement strand
ATCTTCTAAAATTACTATAGAAGATTGTTTATTCACAAATTGCACTGCTTACTTAGGAGGAGCAATTTATTCAAGTAAATCTTCACCTACAATAAAATATAATAGATTTGAATCTAACAGAGCAACCGGTGCCGGAGGAGCATTGTATCTTGTTAATTATAATGAAACTTTACACCGTTTGGAATTTGTGAATAACTATGCTAATAACGGAGGAGCAATATTTTTATCCAATTCATCTCCTCAAATGACAAATATATTAGCTTATGACAATAAATCGCTATACTCGGCAGCGTTTGCGTTCTTATTTAATTCTTCACCGTATATTCATAATCTAACTTCCGTAAAAAATATAAGTAACAATAATAGCGGAGGAAGTTTTAGCTTAATGTATGATTCAAATCCCGTTTTAATTAACAGCATACTAAACAATAATTCTACTGTTGATATTTTTATTAATGACGGATTGATGACGGCAAAATATTCAATTTTACGCGGCGGAAGCTTAGAACCGTATTTTGGCGAGGGATGTTTAGACCTTAATCCGGAATTTAGAGATTCCGATAATAATGATTATCATTTAAAACATGTCGGTTGCGGCAATGCAATTATTTCACCGGCAGTTGATGCGGGATATGCCCATCCTTCATTCTTAGATACTTATTTGGATTGTTCTGCAGGTTTGGGAACAATTAGAATTGACTTGGGATATTACGGCGGAAGATATCACAAAACGACTGTTGATGTTGAGACCGAAGAAATTGTAAATACGCCTAAAGAGTATTCTTTGGAACAAAATTATCCCAATCCTTTTAATCCTTCTACAACAATTTCATTCAGTTTACCGTTTAAGTCTTCAGTAAATTTAACTATTTACGATATTTTGGGTAAACAAGTTGAAACTTTGATAAACGAAGAAATGAGTGCGGGTAAATATGTAAAAACTTGGAATGCAGGAAAATATGCAAGCGGAGTTTATTTCTATAAACTTAATGCCGGTAAATTTACCGTTACAAAAAAGATGCTCTTAATCAAATAGTTTCAAAATTAATAAAAGGAATCTTTAATTTTTAAGATTCCTTTTATTTTAAATGTCAATTATTATAATTTTATTTTAATAAAATTGCTTTTTGTGTTTTAATATAATTGCCCGCTATAAAATTAATAAAATATATTCCGCTGGATAGCCCATAAGCATCAAACTTTATTTCATAATTCCCCGGATCCTTTTCCGCTCTAAGTAGTTGTTTTATCTCATTCCCTAAAACATCATAAACGTTAATTTTTACTTCGGTTCTTGTAGCAATACTAAACTTAATTGTCGTTTGTGAATTAAACGGATTAGGGTAATTTGGATATACAAAAAAGTTTTGGGGAATATTTTGATTGTTGTCATTTACGCCCAAATAATTTTCGGTGTATAATATTTTAATTGCATCTGCTCTAATAACCGGTCCTTGCGAACTATTGCCGTCATCTTTTACTATAACGGTTATGGGTTTATTTGCAAATAAATTATATTCGCCAATAAGCTTCCAAGCACCGCTTCCTTCGTTTTGATTAAAATACACCGAATCAATTAATACATTATCCATATAAATTTTATATAACGCATTATTTGCCGCATTTACGGTCTTAGGAATTAATTCCAATATTTTATAAATCCCGCTGCGGTTTAATTTATATTTAAATATTGCGGAAGGACCATTGGCAGAATTTTGTATATAAGCATATCTGCTTGTATTTCCGTAAGCTTGAGTATTGCTTGTAAACCATGTACCTATTTCGGAATAGTTTTCCAAACTTTCATTATCTACAATTAGATTATAGTTTTCAATATTTGCCTGAACAGGTAAAACTATAGTTCCGTTAATCGGGTCATCACTATTAATAAACAAAGAATCTGTAAAAGTTCCTATTTGTTCGGGAATAAAATAGAAATCAAAAGTTTTTGTTTGCATTCCCCCAATTACAGTCGGATACGAATTTGCAAATTTAATTTTTCCGTTTAAAGATGAAATGTTTAATATATTTAATTCCCCAATTCCCAAATTTGATATATCAACTTTAAACTTTACCGTATCTGTAACGCTAACATCACCTAACGATAAAAACTGCTTTGCTATTTTAATTTGTTTTTCTCTTATATATGCAGTAGTTTTTACTACATCGGCAGTAAGAACTTTTACAACAGAATTATTATTTTTTGATTTAATTATTAGTTTAACATCATTATTTAACGGTAAATTAACAGTTGTAACGTATATCCATTCTTTTAATTTACCTTCTGTGGTAATTAGCCCCGATTTTATATTTATTCCGTTTTTAACAATAGCATAATAAACCGAATCAATATGATTTGCAATTTGCGGAAATTGAACAAACACATTATATTTTTCTGCAAAATCTGAAGGTAATGCCCAGCTTACTGCAGCCGAGTCTCCTTTAGAGAGTGAACTTACTTTAGCATTAATATCCCACGATTTAATATTCTCGGTTGACCAATTACCATATAATATTTGGCATTCAGAATTTTGATTATCTAAATATTTATCATCAGGAAGAATAGTAATAAATTTTGTGCTCAAATTCCCTGATGTATCAATACATGCAACGCCAATTTTACCAAGTAAATTTTTATTAAGCGTATTTTTTGTATGCCATGTATTTAACCCTATTTTTTCGCAAAAAGCCAAATAATATTGTTCGTTTTTATCCTTTATGGCAATAACCGGCTTTGTTTGGAAAATATTTTCATCTGTACTTATTAATAATCTGCTATTTTCACTTTCATCTTCAAAACCTAAATCAATATTAGGGTTAATATTATCTGTGTAATTTAAATAACGCTTATATGCTTCGGTAGCAGTACAATACCTAAATTTAACAGTTGAGTAAGTTGAAGCCGCATTTTTTAATAATTGATCTATATGTTGAATCTGTTCCGGGAAATTATCTTCAGGTAAATGCGACCAAAAACAGACAAGTTGATTTTTACCTTGTTTAGCTTTTTGAAAAATTTCGTTAACCATTTGTTGGCTTACACTACCCATATATTTACTTCTAACATTCCACCCTCTGTTACCTCCGTCAAGTTGATAATTTAAGGAAGACGGACGAAAAGGCACAAATTCGGAAGATGCTAAAGACCAGTCATAAATATTATCTATAGGCTCTTCGTCAAAAGTTCTTTTATTTGGATAATCATTATGCAAACTATATGGTAAAAGATTGTTAATATAATTTTGCCAATTATTATCCATGTAATGCCAGCCGCTTCTAAACGATACAGGGAATACATTTTCTTCAATTAAAAACTGTGCTAATGTTACATCAAAATCTTCTTTTGATTCGTTAAAATTTTTTGCTTCATTCCAATAATAAATACCGTCATTATTATAATCTGTCCACACAAAAGTATGATAATGTAACGATAACTCATCTCCCCATTGCGCAATTTTATCACCATAATATTTTTTCATCAGGTACAAAGTCATTGTATTAGGCAACGGAATGTCGGTATTTGTGGCATATCTAAAAATATTACCCGCCATCATCCACCATGTCATCTTTAAATTATTCCCGTAGGAATCTTTAAGCGTTTCTCTAAAACCTTCACTCATTACTTCTTCGGTATTGGTATTATTCCCCTTAAACAAATCAAGGTTATATGTACAATTGTATTTTGCCGGATTCATATTATCCCAAATTGCAGTATCCGAACCAAGCACTATATATACCTTACCTTGTGCTATAACCAAACTACTAAAAAAAAACATTAATATCGTCAAAAAATAATTCATCTTAATCATAGTTAGCCTCATATCAAAAACCTAAATAATAAAATAATAATTTTAGAAACAAATTAAAAGTTATTTACAAATTACGCTTACTTAATCACCAATTTTAAAGTTTCTTTTTTTTTATATAGTATTTTTATATAATATTCAATTTTACTAATAAAATAAACTAATAAATACTTTTATTTTATAAACTTTTTTTGTAATTTGCACAAAAATATATATGAGGAAACAAATGAGTAAATTCACAAGTGTAAAAAAAAGAAGCGGTGCCATTGTTCCGTTTAATCCTGATAGAATAAGTAATGTAATTTACAGAGCAGCAGTTTCAGTCGGCGGAAGAGATAAAGAAAAAGCGAATGAACTTGGCGGAAAAGTTGTTGAATATTTAGAAGCGACTTATTACGAAGGTTACGTTTTAAATATTGAAGAAATTCAAGATGCAGTGGAAAAAATTTTAATTGAATACGGTCATGCTAAAGTTGCCAAAGAATTTATATTATATCGTGATGAAGCAAATAAAAGAAGACAAAACGATTTTAGACACTTTAGTAAACCACTTGAAAATATCCCTTGGTCTAAAATTTGGCGTTCGTTAGATTGGGCTGTTGCACACAATTTAAATACTACAAAAAGTTTTAATCAACGAGTATTAGCCGGCGATTTCCCTCAAATTGTACACGAATCAGAGAAAAACTATGAAAGCCAACTTGATATGGCTGCGGAATTAATTAAAGAACGCAGCAATAAATTAAAAATGGTTATGGTTAGCGGTCCTTCTTCTTCAGGTAAAACTACAACCACATTAAAACTTGAACAAAGACTGAATAAAATAGGTCTTAAATTTGTACCGCTCATTGTTGATAATTATTTTTTTGATTTAGAACTTCACCCTGTTGACGAGTTCGGAGATTACGACTTTGAAACTCCCCAAGCATTGGATTTAGATTTAATTAACGAACATTTAGTAAAACTCTCTGCAGGTGAAGAAGTAAAAATCCCTTATTATGATTTTAAAATAGGGAAAAGATATTTGGATAGTACACCTATTCAATTAAAAGAAAACGAGATTTTGTTAATTGATAGTTTACACGGTTTATTCCCTGCTTTTAGTAAAGAAATACCGAGATCGGAAGAGCGTCGTGTAGGGAAAGAGTGTAGATCTCGGTGGT
>CALGLM010000050.1 GCA_937930275.1 uncultured Ignavibacteria bacterium | reverse complement strand
AGATTACGTACGGTGACTGGAGTTCAGACGTGTGCTCTTCCGATCTTCCAATACAAGACCTTCTTCCTCTAAAGGCAAAATAACTTCGGAGTTATCCGGTGCATTCATAGAAAACTTATTTATATGAGCAGCAATAAATTTTTCGTTTGGTTCTAAAAATTCTTTAACCCCGGCAACACTTACCGCTTCTCCGCACCTAACAGGGTATCCCACATCCCTATCTTTTTCCAATATTAAAACTGAAGCCCCGTGTGTTGCCGCGAACCTTGCGGCTGTTGATCCTGCCGGACCTGCACCCACAACCACAACATCATAATTACTTTGTATCATCTTTTCCCTCTTTTGCTTTTTCTTTATTAAATTTTAGCACCTCAATGGGACAAGACCAAACACATTTAGAACAGTTTGTACATCTATCTTCTATTATTTTAATTTCTGCTTCTTTAAGTTCAATAGCATCTTCAGGACATACCCCCACACAACATCCGCAAAAATCACACTTATCAGGCACAATTTCTATTAAAAGCATTGTTTCCTTTCATTAATTATTTATACCGCTAAAATAAGAATAATCATCCTATTTTTAAAATGTTAAATGTTTAATGCTAAATAGTAATTTTAAGTTTTAAGAGTTAAGTGTTAAATAATAATGTTGAGTTTTAAGTGTTTAATGTTAAATAATAATCGAGAATGTTATACATTGGTTTTGACAATATTTTTTTAATATCTTAAATTACCGGTATAACTTTACAATTTTTTAATAACATATACATAAGCACCATTAAATGCAACTAAAGCGATACCTAATTTGTTCCAATAAAAATAATTAACTTAACAATAATGATAACAGCCGATCATAAATATTGGGCACGTTTTGTGTTCAATCTATATATTGATAAACAATTCAAAAATTATTTTAACGGTTTTAAAATTGTTAACCACTTGCCTGTTATTGATAAAAATAAAAGTTTAATAGTTTTACCCAACCACTTTAGTTGGTGGGACGGCTTTTTAATTGATTATATAAACAGAAAGTTAATTAATCGTAAATTTTACATATTGATGCTGGAAGAACAGCTTAATAGATACTGGTTTTTTCAAAAACTTGGAGCTTTTTCTATTAATCAAAATAATCCCAAAAGCATTATAGAAACAAGTCTATATTTCAAACAACTTTTAAAATTTAACAATAGTCTTATTTCATTCTACATTCAAGGTAAAATAGAACCTTTTGGGTATGAAAATATTACGATAAAAAACGGGATTAAAATTTTTATTAAGGGAAACGAACAAAACACGCAGCTGCTTCCTATTAGTTTTAAATTTCAATATTACGAAGATAAAAAACCGGATATTTTATGTCGATTCGGTAATGTTTTAAATGCTACCGACAAAAACATTGATAAATTAATAAAAAGGGAATTTTTAGATAATTTGAAAAATCTTGATTTAGCATCAATAAATAAAAATTGGATTGAAACTATTTAATGGAAATTTTATTTTACCTATTATTAACATTAAATTTGACAGTAATTTTTATAATAACTATTAACTTAGTTACGGCTCCTAAACTTTATAATAAAAACAGCAATTTAGAAAACAACCCGTTAATAAGCGTATTAATACCAGCACGCAACGAAGAAAATAACATTGCTAATTGTATAAATTCGGTAATAAATCAAAATTATTCCGATTTTGAGATAATAATTTTAGATGACGAAAGTAGTGATAACACATACGCGGTTGCAAAACGAATTTCCGAAGGGCGTAAAAACATAAAAATTATAAAAGGAGAACCTTTACCTAAAGGGTGGCGCGGTAAAAATTGGGCATGCAATATATTACAACAACACGCAAAAGGCAAGTATCTATTATTCTTAGATGCAGACGTTATTATTGCCGAAAATGCGCTTATTTATAGCATTTATTTAATTAATAAATATAACTTAGATGTACTTTCTTCTTTTCCCACACAAATTACAAGCAGCTTTGGTGAAAAGATAATTGTACCTTTAATGAAGTGGCTATTACTTTCATTTTTACCGTTAAAATTAGTTTATTCTTCAGATAAAAATTCTTTAATTGCGGCAAACGGTCAATATTTAATGTTTAGCAAATATGCGTATGATAAAATTGGGGGACATAAACAAGTTTCTGATAAAATAGTTGAGGATATGGAGTTTGCATTATTGGCTAAAAATAACAAACTAAAAATAATGACTACATTGGGAAACAATGCTGTTTTTTGCAAAATGTATAACAGTTTTAGTACTGCCTTTTGGGGCTTTAGTAAAAATTATTTTCCGGGTTTTAGAATATCTTATATCCCATTTTTGTTATTGCAAGCTCTCTTTTTATTAGTATTTGTTTCTCCTTTCTTTTTAAGTATTTATTTTAGTAAATTTACTATTATTGCAGCCGTAATACTTATCGGAAGACTTTTACTCGCTATTATTACAAAAGATAATATTTTTTTTAGTATATTAATGCATATCATTCAGATTATTATACTTGTTTTAATCGGAATTAACTCAGTTGTTTCGTCAAAAATGAATAGGATTTTATGGAAGGGAAGAAAAATTTAGCACAACAAAAGTCGAAGAATTTAAAAAGCACAGTAAAACAAAGTTTGGATAACGATAAGTCACCCAACGGATTAGATGAAAAATATATAATTATAATCTTCGGTTTGTTTTATTTAGTCGGTACAATAGGGCATATTCTTCCTTTAACAAAAAAAATAATGTTTAATCTTACCCCCTATGTATTACTAATTTCTTCATTAGTAGTCTATTTTTATTTTGAATCCAAACAAAAAGAAAAATTTAACGTATGGGTAATAGGGACATACATATTTACTTTTATTGCCGAAGCCATAGGAACTAATACGGGCTTACTATTCGGCAAATATAGCTACACAAACAACTTGGGTTTTAGATTAATGAACGTACCTTTAGTAATAGGACTAAACTGGGTATTTATTGTTTTAGGAAGCATTTTAATTGCTAAAAAAGCAAAAAAAAATATTTATATAACTTCACTTTTAGCTGCATTAATTACCGTTTTATTTGATATAATTTTAGAGCCGGCTGCTATTAAATTACAATATTGGAGCTGGTGGCAGGGAAAAATTCCGATTTACAATTATATTACTTGGTTTATTTTATCCGGTGTAATTGCTTATTTTTATTTAAAAAGTGAAATAAAGACTAAAAATAAACTTCCGATATATTATTTGTTAATTCAAGTTGTGTTTTTTGCAATACTTTTGTTTTTTATGTAATATGGGAATATTAATAGGGACGTCAATAATTTTTGTTTGGTTTATACACCTATTTATAATACTGATGTATGTTAACTTAAATAATAATTATTTTTTGACAGCACTGCACATACTTATACAAGCATATTTATATACCGGACTTTTTATTACAGCCCATGACGCAATGCATGGTACCGTATCAAAAAATAAGATGATTAATAATTTAATCGGTAAAACAGCTTCTTTTTTATTCGCCGGTTTATCATATAATATACTCCTAAAAAACCACAAACTACACCATAAATATCCGGGTAAGGAACAAGACCCCGATTTTTACGTAAAAAGTCCTAATTTTTTTATTTGGTGGTTTATGTTTATTAAAAGATACGCTACTATAGTTCAAATTGTAATAATGGCAATTGCCTTTAATATACTTAAACTTTGGTTTAACGAACTACAAATTTGGATATTTTGGGTATTACCTGCCGTTTTAGGAACACTTCAGCTATTTTATTTCGGAACATATAAACCTCATAAATACCCGCATTTAAAGGAAATGGAACCGCATAATGCCCGAACTTTGAATAAAAATCATATTTGGGCAATGGTTAGTTGTTATTTTTTCGGATATCATCACGAACATCATTCGTTTCCGTATATACCTTGGTGGAAACTTTACTTAACGAAAAAATCATAAGGTTTTTTGATTTTTTTTTTGTATTTTTGGCATTAGTTATTATAAATTAATAACAACTAAATACCGTATTTAAGTCCGCTTTTACGGGATAAATTACTCTTTGCTATCACTACGTTCGGAGAAAAGTGGCGTGTTTAGTTTCATTAATCTTTTAATCCCAAATCGTAAATTAAAATTAGCCGATATTATTATATTGGCAAGCATAATGGTTTTGCTCTATTTTGGTGTTTCGTTAATTATGGGAGACCATACTTTACGAACCGAAAACGGAGTTAAAATTAATCTTGATAACTCCGAACTTCCTATCTACACATTTTTTTCGGTCTTAAGAATGCTGGCTGCATATTTTTTATCAGTGATTTTTTCGTTAACTTACGGGAAATATGCTGCCAAAAATAAAAAAGCCGAAAAAATAATGCTCCCCCTTTTAGACATATTACAATCGGTTCCTATTTTATCTTTTTTACCTGTAGTTGTTTTAAGTTTGCGTGTTGTATTTCCTCAGGGAATTGCCGCAGAAATAGGTAGCGTAATATTAATTTTTACAAGCCAAGCATGGAACATGACGTTTTCTTGGTATCAATCTTTAACAACAATTCCAAAAGACTTAAATGAAGCAGCAAAAATATTTAGACTAAATAGCTGGAAACGATTTAAGACGCTCGAATTCCCTTTCGGAGTAATAAGCTTTATTTGGAACAGCATGATGAGCTGGGCAGGCGGCTGGTTCTTTTTAATGGCTGCGGAAATTTTTACGGTCGGGGATAAAGATTTCAGACTCCCCGGTTTGGGCTCGTATTTACAAGAAGCTGCCAACCAAAATAATTTTTCGGCTATTTTTACCGGCTTGGCTACTTTAGTTTTAATAATTATTATTTTAGACCAACTTGTATGGCGTCCTTTATTAGCATGGAGCGATAAGTTTAAACTTGAAATGACTGAAAGTGATAATCCGCCCACGTCTTGGTTTTATGATGCACTTCAAGAAGCTCGCTTAACAAACTTTTTTACTGATAATATTATTAAGCCATTTTGGAATATTATTGACAGATTATTTGCAAAGTCATCAACCGATACAACTGAAGTTGTAAAAGAAAAAGGAATTGGGAAATTTATAGGAAAAATTGTAAAATTTGCCTTTTACTTAACTTTATTATACGGACTTTATAAAATCTTAATGTTGTTAGGCAGTTTAACTTTTACGGAACTCTCCAAAATAGGATTGGGGGTTATGGCTACTTTGCTGCGTGTTGCCGTTGCTTTAGCAATAGCATTTTGTTGGACTGTAGTTGTAGGAGTTGCAATAGCTACAAACAAAAAATTTGCCGCTTTTATGCAACCGATAATCCAAATTTTAGCTTCTATACCTGCAACGGCACTTTTTCCCGTCATTCTTATTTTTATTATCAAACTACCTAACGGAATAAATATTGCGGCAGTACTATTAATGCTTTTAGGTACTCAATGGTACTTATTATTTAATATAATTGCCGGTGCAAGCTCAATTCCGCAAGAACTAAAATATACAAGCAAGCTATTACAATTTAATACATATAGACGTTGGAAAATTTTAATTTTACCCGCAATATTTCCTTATATAATTACGGGTGCAATTGCGGCAAGCGGCGGAGCTTGGAACGCAAGCATTGTATCTGAATACGTAAATTTTGGCGGTAAAACTTTACAGACTATTGGAATAGGTTCGTTAATAGCAGATTCTACCGCAAAAGGAAATTATCCGTTATTACTTGCATCCACTTTAGCAATGATTATTGCGGTTGTAGCTATTAATAGACTTGTTTGGCGAAGGCTATATGCTATTGCCGAAGAAAAATACAAAATGGATTAACAGGGGTTAATATGAAAGATAGTAGATTGGTTACGTTAAATTCCATTACTCAAGCTTACGGTAAAGACGAAAACAAATTTTATGCCGTAGAAAATGTTAATTTGGAAATTAACCCGGGCGAGTTTGTTGCTCTTCTCGGTCCTTCGGGTTGCGGTAAAAGCACGTTATTGCGTATAATTACCGGATTACAAAACCCAAGCAGAGGTGTAGTACTTTATAAAAACAAAGAACTACACGGCGTTAATCCCCATGCTACTATTGTATTTCAGACTTTTGCACTATTTCCTTGGTTAACAGTTTTGCAAAATGTTGAGCTTGCATTGCACACAAAAGGAGTTCCTGCTTCAATTATTGTAAGCCGTGCAATTGATGCGATTGACCGAGTAGGGTTAGACGGTTTTGAAACTGCTTATCCCCGTGAGTTAAGCGGAGGAATGAGACAAAAGGTCGGTTTTGCTCGTGCAATTGTAAACGAACCCGAATTATTATGTTTAGATGAGCCTTTTTCTGCTTTGGATGTTTTAAGTGCCGAATCATTACGTGGTGAACTGCTTGAACTTTGGACCGAAGGTAAAATTCCTACTAAAGCTATTTTAATGGTTACTCATAATATTGAAGAAGCAATTTATATGGCAAGTCGAGTTGTAGTTATGGATAAGAACCCCGGACGAATAATTGCAGATTTACCTATTACTTTAGCTTATCCGAGAGATAGAAAATCTGTAGAGTTTCAAACAATTGTCGATAAAGTTTATTCTTTGCTTGCCGGACAAACGTTACCCGATCACCTTGAGCTTGGTAGCGCACCGGGTGAACCGGGATATACTCGTAAATTGCCGAATGTGGCTATTGCCAACTTAAACGGTTTATTGGAGTTTATTTACGAAAGCGACAAAGACAAGTTTGATATTTATATGCTTGCAGACGAGTTGGGTTTAGATAGCGACCAATTATTGCATGTAACGGAATTTGCCGAAATTTTGGGTTTCGTAAAAATTGATAGCGGTGATATTAGCATTACTCCTTTAGGCGAAACATATACTGAAGCAAGCATTACGGCACGTAAAGAAATATTTGCAAGCCGCGTTAAACGTGTTCCTTTATTAAAATGGCTATTATCCTTATTAAACGCATCAGCACATAAACAACTTGATAGAAGTGTCGTTCAAACCGCTTTAGAGTTGGAATTTCCGTCTGAAGTAGCCGAAGAGCAAATAGACATTATTATGACTTGGGGTCGTTATGCCGAGTTGCTTGTTTACGATGATAACGAAGAACTTATCTATTTAGAACCCGGCACTTAAAAGCTGTTGTTACATTATAAGTTCAATATCGCTTAATCTGCAAAATACTTTAAGCTTTTCCGAAATATTTCCGTAAACAATCACTTGATGATTTCCCAAACTGTTATCAAGCCATTCGGATACGTCACCGTCAAGCTTAATAATTGCCTGAGTGCGACACAAGTTTGCATCTCCCATATTAGATGCTATTATTTTTCCGGTAGCGACTAACATTTTATCAAAATTTCCGCCTGTTCTAAAAATAGTAACTTCGGTTTTTTGTAATTTACCGCTAACGGCAACGCTTAAATCGCTTTCCATATGCGTATGCAGTTCAATTGTTTTTGGAACAAGCATTTTTAGCGGAGTTGAACAATGTGCTACCGTAATACAATTTTCGTCAAAATCTATTGATGAAGGATTTGCCATCCACGCCGGTTCACCTGTAATTAAATTTGCAATCATCATGCTAAATGTTGCATGCAAATCACCTTCGCATCCCCCTGTAATTCCTTCGTCATTCAAAAAACTTAACCCCATACATGCAGTATATTTATAAGGAAGTAAATCGAAACAACGTACGGTTACCGCTTGTAAATTTAATCTACTGCTTATTTTTTTTAACGCCGAGTACACTTTGCCCGATTGTTTAATATCTCCTTCGCTAATTTCTCCGTTTTTTGTGTACTCTAATAACTTTGTTGTAAAACTTTGTACATTTTCTTCATTCTCTTCGGTTTCTTTAACCAAATCAATTAAACTATCCGTACTTAAATATTTAAGTTCGGTATTAAAGTTACCGAAAGAATCTAAATCTTTTGAAGTAAGCAGCCAATCCGATGCAGAACCTATAGCTCCTATTTTAGCCTTATTGATGTTATAAATTGCATTTGCCGCATCAATAAAATCATTTAACACAATTTCCAACTGTAACGGACTATTTACATATTTTAATAAAATATTTTTTTTGTGTTTATAAACCGAATATATTTCAAGAGAAGCAGCAACAGCATTTTTTTGATTAGGTGCTATCATTAAAACCGGTAGGGTAAAGTTTTTAATAATTTCGGCAACGGATTGTTCGGTTCCGCCGGTAGCTACTAAAATTACAAGCGGTTTTTCCGACCATTTTGTTACTGCTAATCTCGAAGGAGTGTCACAAACAAATTGGCACTCAGCCGTTAGTTTATTTGATTTAACAACTTCAATATAATTCCCTAATCTTGTTTTTATTTCTTCTTCTGATTCAAAAATTGAATGAACAATAATAAAATTTGTCATGTTTTTCCTCTATTTTTTATTTTCTGCGGAAAATACTCCTTCTACAGTGTACCAAGGTCTTATTTCGGCAACTAATCTTCCGGAAATTATTGCCGGATCTTGATTGCATAAATTTTCCGCTTCTTCATAAGTCTCTGTTTTTAATATAAAAATTCCGCCCCCTTTATCATCTCCAAAAGGTCCTGCCAACAATAACAATCCTTTTTTAGCCAAATTTTGTATATTTGCCATGTGACCGGCTTGTATTTCCTTTAATTTAGTTGTGTCAGTTTCGCTGCGGTTTGGTCCGTGTTTTAATAACACAAAATAATACTTAACCAAACGCTGATTTATTTCTGTTTTTGCAGTATCGGATTGTGCAAAACTTATTGAGGATAACAACATAATAAAAATGAGTATATATTTTACCATTTTAATAACCCTTAAATTTTACTAATTATATTGCAATTTTGATGATTATACACATTTTTGCCTTCGGGAGTAAATAAAAAGTCCAGACGGTTTTTATAATATTCGGTAATTTTTCCTCTTACAGGTTTAAGAGTACTGTTTAAAAATTTATTTTGTTCACTAAAAGCTTCTCCTAAAACAGCAAACGAGGCAGGTAACCACCTTTGGGGAAACTGGTTACCAAATTCACCACCGATTTTAAATTTAGAAATTTCGTCATCAATAGCTTTTATTAACTTCTTACAACTTTCATCATCCTTATTATTAATATTATGTTTTGATGCATATTGCTTTAACGCATCAAAATTAGGAACAACCAAAGCAACTGTATATGGCGATTGATTATTATATAAAATAATCTGATCAATAAGCTTTGAATGTTCGCATATTGCTTCTTCAATGCTTTCGGGACTAAATTTTTCGCCGTCATTACTTATTAACAAACTTTTAAACCTTCCCAAAACATACAAAAAACCATCTTCATCAATATATCCCATATCTCCCGTATAAAGCCAACCGTTCTTAATTGTTTCAGCAGTAGCTTTTTCGTTCTTCCAATACCCGTACATTACGTTTTCGCCTCTAACCACTATTTCTCCCTTCTCCCCCCTTTTAAGTTCGTTTCCGTTATCGTCACAAATTTTACAATCCAAATTCTCAACTATCGAGCCGCTTGAACCCAATTTATGTTTTGCCGGAACATTTGCCGATATAATAGGAGCCGCTTCAGAAAGTCCGTACCCTTGGAACATCGGAATACCCAGTGCATAAAAATATCTTTGCAATTCAATATCCAGCAATGCACCGCCTCCTATAAAAAACTCGAGCCTTCCGCCAAAGCTTTCTCTAATTTTACTGAATATAATTTTATCAAAAATTGATATTAAAGGTTTATAAATTTTCGAAACCCCTTTACCTTTATTAAATCCTTCTTTATTGTATTTATAGTTAATCTTTAATCCGTATTCATATAGTTTTTCTACTTTTTCCCCTTTTTCTTTTATCCCTCTTTCAATATTTTTTTTAAAGTTTTTTGCCAATGCGGGTACACTTAACAAAAAATGGGGTTTTATTTCTTTAATATTTATCGGAATGTTTTTTAATGTCTCCAACGGAGTATTTCCTATTTTTACGCTTGCCATTGAAGCTCCGTTTTTTAACAATGTATATATACCGGCAGTATGTGCAAACGAATGATCCCACGGTAATATTAATAACGAAACATAATACTCCGGTATAGGAAGTAACGAACTTGCTTGTTCAACATTAGATGTATAATTTCTATGAGTTAAAATAATTCCCTTCGGATCTGCCGTAGTCCCGCTTGTATAACAAATATTTGCGAAGTTGTTTTCTTTAACAGTGTTAAAAGTTTCATAAAACTTTGCAAAATTGTTTTCTAAATACTGTTTCCCTTCTTTGTTTATATAACTTTTATCAATTTCATCTTTATCATATTGTTGTTGGGTATCCAACACAATAATTTTTTCTAAGCTGGGTAAATCATTTTTAATTTTTTTTATTTTTACTAATTGATAACCCGAAACTATTACAAATCGGCATTCACTGTGCAGCAACCTAAATTTAAGGTCGTTTAATTCATCAATTTTAACCGAAATAGGTACATTAACAGCACCACAATACAAAATAGCAAGTTCGCTAATTACCCAATCTTTTCTTCCTTCACTAATTAATGCAATTCTATCCCCTTTATTAATTCCTATTGAAAGTAATCCGGCAGCAAAATTATAAACTTCTTCTTTTAATCGTGCATAGGTAGTTCCTTCATACTTATCCGTCAACTTTTCCCAAACGGCAATATTTTCGGGATACTTTGTACAGCTTTTTTCAAACAGGTTGGGGATAGTTC
>CALGLM010000049.1 GCA_937930275.1 uncultured Ignavibacteria bacterium | reverse complement strand
CTTTCCGTTTTCGTCTTCGGCATAAGGAGTAATATTTACATTAACCTTATATTCTTTAGGCTTATTATTTATAAAAAATGATAACGGGACTTTAAATATTGCTGCAACTTCTCTTTTATCATAATTAATAATATTTTCAAAATCGCAATTAAAAACTGCCACATACGAATCTACGGTTACGCCGTATGGCGTAATTAACGTATCCATCTGTCCGATAATTTCAATATCTTTCTTGTTAATGCCAAGTTCTTCTACGGTTTCTCTTACGGCGGTATCTAAAAAACTTTTATCTTTCCCTTTTTCAAATCTTCCACCCGGAAAACAGATTTCACCTTCTTGATTAATCCCCATTGCCCTTAATTCAAAAAGCAAACAGATTTCATCATTATCCCAAATTAAAGGAATTAAAACAGCCGAATTAAAATAATTTCTCTTTTTTAGTACGTTGGGACATACAGGCAGTTTTTTCTTTAACTCTTGAAATAAAGATGTATCCATTATTAATCAACAATCCAATTAATTTTATCCCCTTCTGTAATGCCGTATTTATCAGTATATCCGGCATTAACTTCTACAACATACATCGAAGGTTTTTCCGAAGGATACGACTCCGTTGAAAAAGGAGTTGTATGCTTGTGTATTTTTACAATTTCACGATTTACATTTACAAATATTATATCTAACGGCAAAATTGTATTCTTCATCCAAAATGATTGTAAATCTTGTATTTCAAAAACAAATAACATCCCTTGGTTTTCTGCCATTTCTTTTCTATACATTAAACCTTGCATTCTTTTAAGGTTATTATCTGCCAATTCCATATCAATTGTCGAAAGAACTTTCCCCTCTTTATTTATGAAGCTTAACGTTCCTTGTTTTTTAAAAATAATACTATTGTCCACTTCTTCCTTTATATCCTCTTTATTATTTTCAACGGTAGTAGTCGGAATTAATTTAATTACAAAATAAAATATAAGAACTATTACTATTGCTAATATTACGCTAAAAATTCTGTTATTTAATACTCCGTTTGTTTTTTTGTTTTCTTTTGTCATATCATTGCATCAAAATTATTAAAAATGGTTTGAAAATATACTTATAATTTTATAATTTTTAGAAAAATATTTAAGCCAAATTACTAATTATTGCCCCAAGGGTAATAGTTTCTGCCTAAACAAATAGAATCCGTTATAGCGTTGTTTAAATTTGCATCAAATTCAAACGGGGGTCCGTATTCTGCATATGGTTCTATAACAATAATAGTATAATTACCGGGCAAGATATTATTCACCTCCATTTCTATATCATACAAACATAAACATCGGCAGTCTGCGGCATTCTCTTTCTCGTTAATTACAAGTTTATTCCCTGTTAAGTTAATAGTTGTATAAATACCGTTAGGACAACAGTTAAAACCGGTATTAATATGCTTTAAACTAAGCTTACCAACACCGTCATATGAATAAATTATACAACTTTCGCTTTTTGAAAAACTGCTTTTATAAAAACCCGAAAAAGTTTTACACTCCCCGTATCTTGTAACTTTTCCTTGGGGAGTTTCAATAGGTTCGTCTTCGCATGCATAAAATAATGCTAAGGAGATAAAAAATAAAATAAAAGAGTATCTCACGTCTTCCTCTTTAAAAATCAACGATTACTATTTTAATTGTATCAGAATTATATGCTTCCGAAATAACTTGATTTAGTTCAATAGGGTCATTCGGATTTGAGACATGCAGAATATAATTGTTATATCCCGCAAGTAAATGTTTTAATAAGTTTTTAGGTATTTTTTGCCCTCCTGTTGCTGCAGCTTCTTTGTTATAAAATATAACAATTTTTATAGGAAGTTGACGATTAAAAATGTCTAATAATCCTATATGACCGGCAGAAATAAAGCCAAAATCGCCGGTAAGTGCCCATACTTTTTTATATCCCGCCAAAAACGCACCGCCTGCCAACGGAACTGAGCCGCCAATATGGGTAACCAAATCAATGCAATTGTAAGGAGGCAATGAAAAATTAGACGATGCACTTGTATCTCCCGTAACAATATCCCCTTTATATTGTTTAAATACATTAAAAAATGGCACATATTTTTCGGCGGCATTTCTGTATTTATCAGGAACTCCTTCGGGAAAATGAGGAAGTGCAGGCACGTTAATTTGTTTTAATTCCGAGTTACTGTTTTTTGCCTTAAAAACTTTATATTGATAATCGGCAAACAACGGACTTATTACAGTATCTAAAATATTTCTTTCATATGTAAATTGTTTTTTAACCGTTGTGTTTTGTTTAAACTCAATTTTTTTATTAATGATTTTACAATCAATAATAACGGCTACCGGTCGTCTGTTTTGTTCGCTAAATAAATATGCTTTTACTATATCTTCATACAATCGCTCTGCCGTAGCAATTTTAAATGGGAAATACATTCCTTTAAGTATAGGATTTATTTCTAAAATATTATCGGAACTTATACCCACCGTATCATCAAAAATAAACGAAACAAACCCGCCTGTATTTTGCGCATATTGACTATCCGTAACGGCATTTGCAGCTTTCATAAATCCCTGCGCTTTAAGCAGTACCGCCGTCCTGCAACCTACTAAACTTCCTCCGTGTGCAATTGAGAAAGCCGTTTCTTCATGAAAGGATAAAATAGGCATTTTTTGAGCTTTAATATTGTAGCTATCAAACGCTTCGCTTGCTCCAAAACCCGGTACATACGTCACTATTTTAACACCTAAATCTATTAAAGCCTGAGCAATTACATCTTGAGCTAAAAGTATCATAAAATCCTCAAATTATTCATTTTCCAAACATTTTTCAAATTTATCTTCGGTTATTCTAAATATTTGCCATTCTTCCATTAATTCGGCTCCTATTTTTACGTAAAAATTTTTTGCCGGAGTATTCCAATTAAGAACAGTCCATTCAAAGCGACCGTAATTTCTTTCTTTAGCAAGTTTAACCAAATAAAGGAGCATTTTTTTGCCGAATCCAAATCCTCTATACTCCGGCAATACAAACAAATCTTCCAAGTATAAGCCCGGTTTCCCTACAAATGTGCTAAAATTTTTGAAGAAAAGCGCAAACGTAACAGGTTTATTTTCAAAATACCCAATCACGCATTCTGCAACGGCATTTTTACCGAAAAGATGTTCTGCAATTAGTTCTTCGGTTGCCGTAACCGTTAAAGCCAGTTTTTCATATTCGGCAAGTTGTTTAATAAAGCTTAGCACTATGGATTTATCTTTTAATTCCGCTGGTTTTATTTCAAATTGCTTATGCATAAATTCCTCTAATAAAACTTAATTTAACAAACAAATTACTAATATTAAACGTAAAAAAGAATATCCGGTTAAAATTTTGTAGAAAAAATGATATATTTGAAATCAAAATAAATATTACTTAATATGCGAATAAGCGACCATAAAATAAACGAAATAAGAAACCGTGCAAATATTGTTGACGTAATTTCTTCATTTATCCCATTAAAGCGGCACGGAAGAAATTTTATGGGTTTATGTCCGTTCCATTCTGAAAAAACCCCTTCTTTTGTTGTTAGCGAGCAGAAACAAATATTTAACTGCTTTGGGTGTCATGTAGGAGGTGATGTTTTTAAATTTGTAAAAGAATATAAAAGCATTTCGTTTATAGAAGCAGTTCAGGAAGTTGCCGAAATAGTAGGAATAACTATTGAAGAGACATCACAAAACGAACCGAGTCAACAAGAAAAAGATATTGAAGAATTATACGAAATTAACGTAGTTACTGCCCGTTTTTATTCCAATATTTTATTAAACGAAGAAGAAGGGGGAACCGGTAGAAAATATTTTAAGGATCGTAATTTACAACTGACAATGCAAAAAGCATTCGGACTTGGTTATGCACCTTCTAAACGTGACGAACTTTATAAATATCTGCTTACTCAAAATGTTAATATCGAAAAAGCCAAGATGTTAGGACTGATTGATATAGGCGATAACGGCGTTTATTATGATAAACTAAGAGGAAGAGTAGTTTATCCCATTTTTTCGCCAAACGGACGAGTGACCGCTTTTGCCGGTAGAGTATTGGGCAAAGTTGAAGGTGTTGCTAAATATTTAAATTCTCCGGAATCACCTATATATTACAAAAGACGCATTTTATACGGGTTATCACACAGCAAAGACGATATCAGAAAGTTAGATAGCGTTATTTTAGTAGAAGGATACATGGATTTAATTTCATTATTCCAAAAAGGGATTAAAAATGTTGTTGCCAGCAGCGGAACGGCATTAACTGAAGAGCAAGTTACTTTACTTTCAAGATACACAAAAAATATTTATGTGATTTATGATAGCGACCCGGCCGGCGAAAAAGCCGCTATTAGAAGTATTGAATTACTACTAAAAAAAGACTTTGAAGTTAAAATTTTAAGTTTACCTGAAGGAGACGACCCCGATTCGTTTATTAACAAACACAGTAAAGCCGAATTTGAAGAACACCTTACTAAAACATATAATTTTTTAGAGTATCAAGCCGATTTTTACAAAAAACGGGGTGATTTTGATGATCCGAATAAAGAAACAACTGCAATAAAAGAACTTGTTAAATCCGTTTCTTATGTTAATGACGAGATGAAACGTGAAGTATATATAAAACATTTATCTCAAAAATTTAATATTCGCTTTAAATTATTGGAAAACGAACTTCTTTCATTAATCCACAAATCAAATTCTGCTGCAATTAGAGAAGTTGAAAGAGGATCGGCTAAACCATTAACAACACAAGAAAAAAAAACAAATATTCCCTTACCAAAAGAACCTAAAAGTAAAGTTTTTATTATTGAGAAAACATTAATTAAATTGTTATACGAAGGGAATGAACAAATTATGGGGCATATTTTTGATAACATACTTCCCGGTGATTTTACAAACGATTTTTTTGCAAAATTAGCGGAAATTGCCTTTGAAGCATACAAAAAAGATATCTACGACCCTGCAACTTTGTTAACTATGCTAACCGATGCTGCAATGCAAAATTATATTTTGGAACTTACTCTTAAAGAACAGGCGGTAAGTAAAAAATGGGATGATAGGTTTAGCGATGACGAACCCGTTAAATTAAAAATAAAAGAATGCGAAGATACAATTAAACAATTCCATATTTTACAAATTGAATACCAGCTAAAAGCCTTAAAAGAACAGCTTGTTTTGGCTGAAAATCAGCAAAACACAAACGAGATTCTTGAATTAATAAAAGAACTTAGTTTAGAGAAAGCCAATTTATTCAATAATTCAGCCTCAAAATAATATCTGTATATATTAGGGAATAATTAATTGCAAAAGCAAATATTTTTGCTTAAATTTGTGAGGAATTATTGTTCTAATTTTGCAATTAATATGACGGAATTATTTTATGAATCAAGAATGTGAATCATTATCCACATGCGGGTTTTTCAAGAAGCATCAAGAAACAAGAGATTTAGCCTGCAAAGGATTTATTTTAATGTACTGTAAAGGAAATAAAATGGAGCAGTGCAAAAGAAGAGAATTTAAAGTTACTAACGGAATAACACCCCCGGATAACATGCTTCCGAGCGGACAAATGATTATTGAAAAATAATTTTGCAGCTTAAAAATACTGCTCAACTTTAAAATTATTGAATTCTAAGATTGGCAAGCCCACTTTTTATCACCCCTTTTATTGTTGTAAGGGGATTTCTATTTATTTTTATTACTAAATAATTGTTTTAATTTTGCTTTATAAAAAACTATACCTTATTGTTTTACGGCGGCTTACAGAATTTTGTAAGCGCTGTAGTAAATCATTTTTTTGTTATTATTAAAACAGAATGATTTGCCTTAATTCAACATTGTATTGTTAGTATTCTCGATTTTTATTTTAGTGGGACTTTTCATTAAGCCCCTCTAAAATATATATTTCATAAAGCAAATCGGAAAATAATTAAAAAGAAGAGTATATTTTAATAAAAAGGAAAATATACTCTTTTTATACAGAACTATTTTGCTATTTCAAATATTTGCTATTTTTACTACCGGAGTTTAACCCGACAATATTTTTATCTAAAGTAACTTTAAATCTTTCCGTTAAAGCTTGTAAATTTTCAGTTAGTCTGTTTAAGTCTTCACTTGCTCTTGCAACTTGTTGTATTCCGGAAGCTGATTCGTGAGTAACATTATTTATTGATTCAATACTTTTACTAATTTGTTCGGCAGCACTGCTTTGTTCTTCGCTTGCACTTGCAACCGCATTAATCATATCAACTACTTTGTTTGCTGCCGTAACAATTGCCTTAAGCGATTCTCCTGATTTTACAGCCATTACTTTGCCGCCTTCTACTTCTTTTTCTCCGGCTTGTATTGAAGTTACGGCATCCGCAGTATCTTTTTGAATCTGTTTTATCATTGTTGCTATTTCTTTTGTCGCTTTAGTTGTACGCTCTGCAAGTTTACGAACTTCGTCTGCAACAACAGCAAAACCTCTTCCCTGCTCTCCTGCTCTGGCTGCTTCAATTGCAGCATTTAATGCAAGTAAATTTGTTTGGTCTGCAATATCATTAATTACTTGAACAATTTCACCTATTTGGTCACTACTTTTGCCCAACGCTTGTACCGTTGCTGCTGCTTTACCTACAACTTCAGATATCCTATTCATTCCTTCCACAGTCTTATATACAACCTGTCCCCCTTCGTTTGCCGTATCACCGGCAACCTTTGCATTTTCGGCTGCTACATTTGCATTTTTTGTGGTTTCAAATATTGTTGACGTCATTTCTTCAACCGCTGTTGCAACCTCACTTGCCTGTGCACTTTGTTCTTGTGCACCTGCAGCCATTTCTTCCGTGCTTGCGCTTATCTGGTTAGCTGCACTTGCTGCAGCTTGTACTGCTCCCGTTAATTCCAATATTAATGAATTAAACGATGTAGCAAGTGCATTTATTGATTCTTTTATGTTGTTAAAATAACCTTCGTAATTCCCCTCCATTCTTACGGTCAAATCACCGGTTGCAAGTACTTGCAAAACGGACGATCCTTCGGCTATCGGTTTTTGTATCACATTCATCAATTCGTTCATTCCCCTCAATATTTCTTTAAATCCTCCGCTAAATTTTGTAATGTCTCCTCTTATTTCCAGTTTCCCTTTTAATGCGGCATCCAGCAATTCGTTTGTTTCGTTTATTAATAATTTTAACGAACCTACTGAATTATTTATTGCCGGTGCTATTTCGTCTTTATTACTTCTTGGTTCAAAATATACTTCAACATTACCTTTGGATACTTCATGTAATATTTTAACCAAGTCTCTAAGTCCGTCCGTGAATTTATTAAACGTTTCGGACATTACACCTATTTCATCCTCACTTTCAACAGCTAATCTTGTAGATAAATCCCCCGTGCTTATTTCTTTTATGGCATCTACCGCCTTATTTATAGGTTCGGTTATTTTTCCAGATATATAATAAACTAATCCCGTAATTAACAATGTTGCTAAAACAAAAATTATAATTATATAATTTAAGATTGAGTTAGCAGCCGCAAAAATTTCATCTTTCGGAATAAATAATATTAAACCCCAATTATTCTTTTTAACCGGTTGATAAAATGCTAATAATTCTGTGCCTTAAATTAATTTATCCGTTTCAATCATTCCTCCTATACCTGCTTGAATATCACTCGCCATTTTTTCAAGCTCGGGAGCATTCAATTTTTTGGCGATAGACGATAAACTTTCTTTACCCAAATATGATTTATCTTTATATCCTACAAATACTCCCTTATTGCTAACAAGGGCTCCGAAACCGGAATCATATACTTTTATTTTATTTACTTCATTATTTAATTCGTCTAACGAAACATCAGCACCCACAATTCCGATAAATTGACCGTCTTTTAGTAACGGATAAGCAAAAGAAGTCATCATCACCCCTTCATACAAATACGGTTCAAGTATAACCTGTTTTAATGTTTTTTGAGGTATTGTATAATAATCGCCGACAATTGAAAGTTCTTCGTTTACCGCTTCAAACTCAAGTGTTCCTTTTAGCTTATTCCAATACGGTGATACTCTTCCCGTCTCGTTACTTCCGCTTTTGGAATCATCTTTAAACTCCTCGTCTTTTCCGTCAAACATATTTTTTTCGTATGTTGCATATGTACCTAATAACCCGGTGTTTTTTTCAATAACTTCCTTAAGTACTTTTACAATTTCAAATCTGTTTTTTGAAATATTATTATTTAAATAATTTTGCAAAGTTGCCGCTATTGCATCATTTTTAACAATTAACGAATTAAAATCATTTGCGTATTGTTTTGCCATTTCTGTTGCTGCATTATTAGTGGCATCTGTTTGAGCTTTATTTACAGAGCTGATGATAATAATTGCGGAAACAATTAACACGGTAATAAGTGATACTCCTATCATAAAAACCATACGGCTTTTAATGCTTTTATATTTCATAACTTCTCCGTTAAAATTTAACAGTAATTAGAGTAATTGAATTATTCGGTATTAAAATATTGTCACTTTTCCTACTAAATATGTTGTTTTTAAATATGGATTCATAATCCAACTTACGCTAACGGGAATTGATAAGTTGTCATTAATAGTTAATGATTTTGCGGCTGTAATTCCTGCATTAATTATCTTAAAACCGGTATCGGGTATTAAATGCCACGAGCTAATACCGGTAGCCCCTCCGGCAAACAATGATAATGTTGCATCTTTAACATTAAAAGTATAACCTAATTCCGCATAAAACGATTTTTCATCTTTTGGTGTGTTAAGTATATTGTTTGAAACTAATATATGTATTGGCATACATTCTGTACCGTAATAATTAAATGCAATTTCCATAGTATGCGCCCCTTCTCCTTCTTTTTTATAGTTTGAGTATTCCATCCCTAAATAAGGATAAAAATAATCACTTAATCCGATACTAAACGAACCCGATTTTTCTGTTGAATATAATATTGTTGCGGATAAATCACTTTCGTTATAGATTCCCGTAAAACCATAAGAACCCCAAGCACCCAATGAAAAGCTTACCGCTTCACTTAAATTATACCCTAAACTTAAATATGGTTGAAAATGCGGCGTATTTTCGCCAAATTCCATGCCTCTCCAAATATACCGACTAACTAAATCGGCATTTGCACTAACATTTAACTTACTTTCTTCACAATTATCTTGTGCAGTTATGTTAATACTAACCAATACAATAAGAATAATTAATAAGCGGGTCATCTTGTACTCCATAAATTGTTTTAAATTTTTATGTTACAAAAACTAAATATTCCGATTAGGTGCAGTTGTGTTACACCTGTTATAACAGGTAATAGTTATGGATGATATATTATTTCAGTTCAATTCGTTCTTAATATAATTAGATTTTTATTCCGAGTCAATAAAAAATATATAAAGGAATAAAATATTTTAAACCTATTTGCTTAAAGCGTTAATTAGTTTTAAACCTAATTTTAATAATAGAATTTTAATAATTAAATAATAAACGATGTATAATACGGGTTTAAACAATTAAATTTTATTAATTTTTATTGTCGGTAATACTTGAATTTTTAAGTAATAAAATAATAGAAAACAAAAGTAAGCAAAGAGGTTAAATTAGGATACTTTATCGGGATTTATTACAATTCCCCCTCGCCAATTAAAATTAGCGAGAGGGTTAGGGGATTAGTATTCTTAATATTAAAGTTTAGCGATTTTAAGTTCGTCTAAACACGTATAAAACGAAATTAAGGAGAAATGTTTATACTATATAAGAACACCTAATTATTTAACATTTTTGAATTTCTATTTTTTACAGTAAACTTAGAAACCGATTT
The DNA here is from genome assembly GCA_937930275.1 of uncultured Ignavibacteria bacterium. Classification (GTDB taxonomy): domain Bacteria; phylum Bacteroidota; class Ignavibacteria; order Ignavibacteriales; family Melioribacteraceae; genus JAEXOD01. Next base: position 834 of record CALGLM010000049.1, on the reverse strand, counting down.
ATTAACAAATCCGGTTTCGGCAATTTTAAATCTTTCTATCAAAGATTGCAAATTTTCGGTTAATCTATTTAAGTCTTCGCTTGCTCTTGCAATTTGTTGTATGCCCGATGCGGATTCATGTGTAACATTGTTTATAGATTCAATGCTTTTACTAATTTGTTCTGCGGCACTACTTTGTTCTTCACTCGCGCTTGCTACTGCATTAATCATATCAACAACTTTATTTGTTGCATGAACAATGTTTTTAAGCGAATCTCCTGATTTTTCAGCCATTACTTTTCCCCCTTCAACTTCAGTTTCCCCAACTTGAATTGATGAAACGGCTTCTGCAGTATCTTTTTGTATTTGCTTAATCATTGTAGCAATTTCTTTTGTCGCTTTAGTTGTACGCTCTGCAAGTTTACGAACTTCATCGGCAACAACGGCAAAACCTCGTCCCTGTTCGCCTGCACGAGCCGCTTCAATTGCGGCATTTAAGGCAAGCAAGTTTGTTTGGTCGGCAATATCATTAATTACCTGCACAATTTCACCTATTTCATCACTACTTTTACCTAAAGCTTGAACAGTGCTTGCAGCCTTACTCACAACTTCCGAAATTCTATTCATGCCGTTAATTGATTCGGAAATAACTTTTCCTCCTGCGTTTGCAGTATCACCGGCAATTTTTGCATTTTCTGCAGCAGCATTTGCATTTTTTGTGGTTTCGATAATTGTTGTAGCCATTTCTTCAACAGCTGTTGCTACTTCGCTGGCTTGTGCGCTTTGTTCTTGTGCACCTGCAGCCATTTCTTCCGTACTTGCACTAATTTGGTTTGCCGCACTTGCCGTAGCTTG
>CALGLM010000048.1 GCA_937930275.1 uncultured Ignavibacteria bacterium | reverse complement strand
CCCCCTCCTTCAAATATAGAACGAATAAATAGATTTAACCTTTTCTTTTTGTAAGTACTTATAAATGCATACACTAATCCGACAACAAAAGCAGCAATAAAATCAAACGAAAACATCATTATTAAAAACAACGGAATTACCGGAATAAAATAAGTACACCAATGAACGTCCGGACGGTTTTCGTTTTTACCCAATATAACACGTACAATGGCTAAAACAAATAATAGAATTATAGATAATGCGATTAAATAATAAATAACGGTAATTGCAATTGAATAGTAAAAAATTAATAAACTTTTAATAAAAGAAGGCAAATAAAAGTTATAAACGTAAAAAACAAGAGAAGCACTTAATACAAAAATTCCGGTCCTTATTATAATTTTTTTTATGTTTAATTCAACACCGTCTTTATATAATTGTATAGTGATATAAGCTACTGCGGTAATAAAAGCAATAAAAAAGATAATTAAAGCAAAAGACAAAATTTGCTGTTGGCTAAGTTTCATAACATCTCTGTAAACAGCCCAATTCCCTACATTCAACGTTCCGCCAATACTTAGACCGAATAAGAATATACCTACAATAGTCATTTGACCTATTCCCACGCTTGCCATTATAGGTAATACAATGGTTGCAACCATAATAATAGCACCCAAACCGCCTAAAGTGGAAAACAACAAAATAATTAGGGATAGCATTATTATAGCAATAAGCCACGGATTATCACCGCTTAGTTCGGCTCCTTTTTTAATAAAGCTTTCGGCAACACCGGTTTTTTGTAAAATTACGCTTAACATGCTTCCAAACATAGCTATCGTATAAGCTCCGTTTAATTTTAATGTCCCTTCGCCAATTACATATTTAATAATATCATTAAAACTTACTCCGGCAACGGCGGGTAAAGAAACAGCTAAAAGAGGGAGTGCAATTATAGCAGGAATTTTCCGTAAAAACATCAAAAAAGCGATTAATAAAAAAATTGAAACAATAAATAAAGTTTGAATTATTTCCATAAAATTTGTTATCTTAATAAAAAAAATATATTTATTATATTAAATTAATAAACTGTTTTAATTTTTACTAAATTAATTTGAAAATTAATATATTTGTATCTTAATTTATTGAATATTATGAGGTCTAAATGCTTAATTATGTATGGTTAGGATTACTTTTGTTAGGAATTGGTGTTGCATTAGGTACTGATATTTTAGAACAGAGTCAAAACAAGTATATGAACGGCAAAGAACTTAGAGTTACAGCCGTATTTAACGAAAAATTTGATTCAAAAGTAGCTAAAACTTATAACGCAACTTTAAAGGTTGAAAGAAAAAGTTTTAACGATTTTTACAATACTGCAGAATTCAACGGAGTTGAACAAAAAGTTAGTATTACAATTGACCCGATTAAAAAAAAGAACCTTGTTTATTTGAATACTGACGAAAAATCTCCCGCTATATGGAAAGAAATGGCAAAAATTGCGGGTAAAGAAGACGATTTAGTAGGTACTATTAAGTTTGGAAAAATGCAGGACAGTATAACAGTATATTCAAAAGTTGTTTTTGAAGAGCTATCGTTTGCAAAAATGAAAGAAGTAACAAGCAGTGCCTTAAACTATGCTGCAACTGCCGTTAATATAGCATTAGGGTTGATAGGTATTATGGCATTATGGCTTGGAGTAATGAAAGTTGCCGAAGAAGCCGGCTTGATAAAAATTATTGCTCGTGTTGTTAGACCTGTAACAAAACGATTATTCCCTGATGTTCCTACAGAACATCCTGCAATGGGTGCAATGATTATGAATATTTCGGCAAATATGCTTGGTTTGGGAAATGCCGCAACTCCTTTTGGTTTAAAAGCAATGGAAGAGCTAAATAAGCTTAATCCCCAAAAAGATACGGCAAGCAATGCAATGTGTACCTTTTTAGCAATTAATACTGCCGGGTTAACATTTATTCCGGCTCAAGCAATAGCAGTGCGTGCAGCTGCCGGAAGCAGCGACCCCGCAATAATAATAGGAACTACTATATTTGGGGCTTTTACTGCTTTTGTTTTTGGCGTTACAAGTGCTAAAATAATGGAAAAGTTTTCAGGTGGAAAAGGGGAGCTTGCATTATGGTTTAAATCAAATTTGAAATTTTTCGGCATTGCTATTTTAGTATTAGCCGTTATTGCGGGATTAGGAGCGAGCGGAATTTTATCTAAAATGACATCCTTTATTTCATTAGATACATTTAAATCATTCGTAACTATTGTATCAACTTTAGCTATTCCGTTTATTATTTTTTCGTTTATAACTTACGGAGCTTTTAAAAAAGTTAAAATATACGAGCTGTTTGTTGAAGGAGCAAAAGAAGGATTTAATGTTGCAATTAGAATAATTCCTTATTTAGTTGCAATGCTTGTTGCAATAGGAATTTTTAGAGCCGGCGGAGCAATGGATTTTTTAATTATGGTGTTACAGCCTTTAACAAGTTTAATTGGTATGCCTGCAGAAGCACTTCCTATGGCTTTAATGCGCCCGTTATCGGGAAGCGGTTCGTTAGGTGTAATGGCTGAAATTATGAAAGTTCACGGTCCAGATTCTTTTATCGGTATTTTAGTTTCTACATTATTCGGTAGTAGTGAAACAACTTTTTATGTAATAGCAGTTTATTTCGGTTCTATCAATATTCGCAAAACAAGACATGCATTGGCTGCCGGTTTATTTGCTGATATCGGCGGTTTGATTGCTGCTGTATTTATTGTAAGATTATTATTTGGATCAATATGAAAATTTTTATAACAAGAGAAATTCCTGAAATTGCGGTTGAGTTATTAATTAAAAGCGGTTTTGAAGTTGATGTTTTTTCTAAAAATCGCTCAATTGAAAAGGAAGAGCTTATTAAATTAGCTAAAGATTCAGACGGATTGATTACTTTATTATCTGATAAAATAGATAAAGAGATAATTGATTCACTTCCTAATTGTAAAGTTATTGCAAATTATGCAGTCGGGTATAACAACATTGATATACAATACGCTAAAACAAAAAAAATTATTGTTACTAATACTCCTGATGTGCTAACACATTCAACTGCAGATTTAGCTGTTACTCTTGTTATGGCTTGTGCCCGTAATTTAGTTGTGGGTGAAAAAATGGTTAGACAAAATAAATTTAAAGGCTGGGCACCCAAATTACTTTTGGGTGTTGAGCTTTACGGCAAAAAAGTCGGCATTATAGGTGCCGGAAGGATAGGAATTGAAACAGCAAAACGTCTTAAAGGATTTGGTACTGAAATTCTGTATTATTCTCGTTCAAAAAAGAAAGATTTTGAACAATTAACAGGAGCCAAAAAAGTAAATTTAGACACTCTTCTCTCAAATTCCGATATTATTTCTTTACATATTCCGTTAAACCAAGAAACAAATAATTTATTAAATAGAGAAAAATTAGAGTTAATAAAAAGTTCTGCTATATTAATTAATACGGCACGCGGAGAAGTTATTGACGAGCCATATTTAATAGAAATGCTTAAAACAAAACGTTTGTTTGCTGCAGGATTTGACGTTTATCAAAACGAACCTAAAATTAATAAAGAATTGTTGAAGTTAGATAATGTAGTTTTACTTCCTCACTTGGGAAGTGCAACAATAGAGGCAAGAAATAAAATGGCTGAATTAGCTGCAAATAATATAATAGGTGTTTTGATTAACAAAAAAGCAGTTACTCCGGTTAAATAATTTTTTTTTGATATTACTGAAAATTATATTATCTTAAGTAGATAAAAAAATACTTTTTAGACCCTAAAACATCTTTAGTATTTATTAAGTATATAATTTATTTGGATTTTTAAGTATTTTTAATAAATTTCTTTATGGTATATATGTTTACGGATTTTAGTAAAATATTTGCTTTCCTCATTTTATCTGCTGCGTTTGTAGTTGTAGCTTTAGTTGCTGCTAAATTTATACGCCCGAGCAGACCTTCAAAAGAAAAATTAACAACCTACGAATGCGGCGAAAATCCTGAAGGCATTAGCTGGATAAAGTTTAATATTCGTTTTTATGTTATTGCTCTTATTTTTTTAATATTTGATGTCGAGGTCGTATTATTGTTTCCGTGGGCGGTTGCATATAAGGAATACGGCATTTTTGGATTTAGTGTAGGTGTTTTATTTTTAATAATTTTAGGCTTGGGAATAGTTTACGAATGGAAAAAAGGGGATTTGGAATGGGACAGACCGGAAGTTAAACCTCCGTTTTTGGAAGAAATGAAAAATTACACAAAAAAGAATTTTAATAAATAAAAATTAGCTGAAGATGGGATTATTAGACCGCGAATTTTTGGATGACAACATTATTGTAACCAGAACCGAAGATTTATTAAACTGGGCAAGGTTATCTTCCTTGTGGCAGTTAGGGTTTGGTTTAGCTTGTTGCGCTATAGAAATGATGGCAACAAGTGCTTCACACTATGATTTTGACCGATTTGGTGTAATTCCGCGTGCTTCCCCCCGTCAAGCAGATATTATTATTATTTCCGGAACCGTTACATTAAAAATGGCATTGCGCATTAAAAGACTATACGAACAGATGCCCGACCCAAAATATATTATTAGCATGGGAAGTTGTGCAAATAGCGGCGGACCTTATTGGGAACACGGTTACCATGTTCTTAAAGGGATTGACAGAGTTATTCCCGTTGATGTTTATGTACCCGGATGCCCTCCGAGACCGGAAGCCTTACTTGAAGGTTTACTAAAACTTCAAGAAAAAATTAGAAAGGAAACTTTAAGGAAAAAAGTTTAATGAAAAGTATTGAAGAAATTTATAACTTATTAAAAGAAAAATATCCGGAATACGATATTCAGTTAAACACCGAGTTCGCTACTGATAATTTCTTATTGTTAAAATCGGAAAACTTGTTTGAGCTTGCCTTATTTTTGCGTGATAACGAAGAAACTTTATTTGATTCGTTAATGGTTTTAAGCGGCGTTGATGATGCTAACGGAGAGAAAATAAAGGAAGAAGACGGAAGTGAGACCATAAAAGGGGGCACTTTATCCGTTTTTTATCATTTATATTCGATTAAATTAAAGCATAAATTGACTATTAAAGTAAGTGCCGAAAGGGAAAATCCGGAAATTCATTCAGTTAGCTCGGTTTGGTTAACTGCAGATTGGCATGAAAGAGAAGCATACGATATGTACGGAATCCGCTTTTTAAATCATCCGGATTTAGTTAGAATACTTATGCCTTACGATTGGGAAGGCTATCCGTTAAGAAAAGATTATAAAAACCCTGAATTTTATCAAGGTATGAGAGTACCTTACTAATAATTGAATTATATATGGCATTAAAAACTGAAAATATGGTATTAAACATGGGTCCCCAGCACCCTTCAACTCACGGTGTATTACGCTTGGAAGTTGAATTGGATGGGGAGCTTATTGTTAATGTTCGTCCTCACATCGGTTATTTGCACCGCTGTTTTGAAAAGCATTGCGAAGCTTTAAGTTATCCGCAAATCGTTCCTTATACGGATAGAATGGATTATCTTGCTTCTATGTATAATAATTTTGGTTACGCTGTTGCGGTAGAAAGACTTGCAAAAATTGAAGTACCCGAACGAGTAGAGTACATACGAGTTATAATGGGCGAACTACAGCGTATAGCCAGTCATTTAGTAGCCTTAGGTACTTACGGTATTGATATAGGCGCATTTACTCCTTTCTTATATTTATTTAGAGATAGAGAGTATATACTTTCGTTATTTGAAAAAACATGCGGAGCTCGATTACTTTATAATTATATTTGGGTAGGAGGTCTTTCGCATGACATCCATCCTGATTTTGTAAGAGAGACAAGAGAATTTATTAAAAAGTTTAGACCAACAATTACAGAATTAAACGATCTGCTTTCTTACAATAAAATATTTATTGAACGTACCGCAAACATAGGCGTATTGCCGTTAGATACGGCAATAAATTACGGTGCTACCGGACCTATTTTACGAGCAAGCGGATTAAAATTTGATCTTCGTAAAGATGACCCTTATTCGGTTTATAATAAATTTGAGTTTGATATACCGGTAGGTAAAGGATTGGTTGGAACAGTAGGTGACAGTTGGGATAGATATTACGTGCGTGTTCTTGAAATGGAACAGAGTTTAAATATAATTGAACAAGCTTTAGACGGATTACCCGAGGGGGACGTTAAAGCTGCAATACCTAAAAAAGTTAAAGCTCCTAAGGGACAAATTTATTCAAGAGTTGAAAATCCTAAAGGAGAATTAGGCTACTTTATTATTAGTGACGGAAAAGATAATCCTTTTAGAGTAAAAGTTAGACCTCCTTCGTTCGTAAATCTTTCATTTTTGGGAGAATTATGTAAGGGGCATCTTGTTGCGGATGTTATTGCAATACTTGGCAGTATTGATATAGTTTTAGGAGAAATTGACAGATAATGTACGAAATAATTACAAATTTGTTGGGAAATGAAATAATAGCATACAGTATTACGGCACTATTACCGCTATTAGTATTTATACTTCCTTTTGCCATAATTGCCGTTTATTTGGAACGAAAAATATCTGCACATATGCAAGATAGACTTGGTCCAATGCGTGTAGGTTATCACGGTATTTTACAAACTTTTGCCGATATTTTGAAATTAATTCAAAAAGAAGATATAACGGCAGAAGGGAACGATAAATTATTATTTAACTTAGCGCCTGTTTTAGTTTTTGCGGGTTCTTATGCCGTCTTTGCTGCAATTCCTTTCACATCGGTATATATTGGTACCAATACAGATTTAGGTCTATTTTATATAGTTGCCGTTTCGGGTATTGTAGTTGCCGGTATATTAATGGCGGGATGGGCTTCCAACAACAAATATTCACTTTTAGGTTCTATGCGTTCGGTTGCCCAAATAGTTAGTTATGAAATTCCTACTGCTTTGGTTATCTTGACAATTGTTATGATAACCGGAACTTTGAACTTAAATAACTTAAGCAACATTCAAACGCAATATTTTTGGAATTGGTTTATTTTAGGGGGACCGGGATTCGGAATTGATAAATTTCTATTAATTCCCTTTATGATTATTGCATTTATTATAATTTTTATAAGTACTTTAGCCGAAGTTAACCGTACACCGTTTGATATTCCCGAAGCAGAGAGCTAATTAGTTGCGGGATTTCACACCGAATATAGCGGAATGAAATTTGCGATGTTCTTTTTATCCGAGTATGCTAACATGTTTGCAGTATCGGCTATTATAGTTTCAATATTTTTTGGCGGATATCACTCGCCGATAGGTTATTTAGGAAATACTTTAGGATTCACTTGGTTAGTGCCTATTGAACAAGTAGCTTGGTTTATAACAAAAGGAATGGTTTTTATATTTATTCAGATGTGGTTACGCTGGACATTGCCCCGTTTGCGTGTTGATCAATTAATGACCCTATGCTGGAAATATTTAATTCCGTATGCATTCGTTAATCTAATTATTGTAGGATTAATTAATTTATTAAAATAGTATGAGACAATATTTATTAGATACATATACCGCTTTAAAAACGGTTTTTATAGGAATGAAAATCACATTCCGACATCTTTTCATTCCTTCGGTTACAATACAATATCCGGATGAAAAACCGGCATTACCCGAAAGAGCCAGAAACAGACTTTACGTTAATATTGATGATTGTATAGGTTGTGACCAATGTTCACGTGCATGCCCTGTAAGCTGTATTAGTATTGAGACGGTTAAAAGTATGCCGACAGAAAATTTAGGAACGACATCAAACGGTAAAAAGAAATTACTTTGGGTTACCAAGTTTGATATTGATATTTCAAAATGTTGCTTTTGTTCGTTATGCGTCTATCCGTGTCCTACAGATTGTATAAAAATGACGGATGTTTATGAGTACAGCGAGTATGAAAGAAGTAATTTATTATATAGTTTTTCTACTCTAACAACTTCAGAAGCCGAAGAAAAGAAAGCAAATTTTGAAAAGATGCAAGCAGAAAAAGCAGCTCAAAAAGTTATAAAACCGACTGACACTAAATAATTTTGAAATAAATATTATGAGTTTATTTAACATATTTTTTTATCTTTTTGCTCTAATAACGGTAGTTTCCGCATTATTTGTGGTTTCCGTTAAAAATGTAGTTCATTCAGCATTTTACCTTTTATTTACTTTTTTTGGCGTTGCGGGATTATATGTGCTTTTAGGAGCAGATTTTATTGCCGTAACACAAATAATGGTTTATATAGGCGGTATCTTAATACTGCTACTTTTTGGTGTTATGCTTACCAATAAAATTACAAGTGTTGAAATTAAAAGCGGAACTGTTAACATTTTTCCGGCTATTGTTTTAGTTGGGGTTCTTGCCGGTGCTTTAATTTCTATTATTACAAGAACTAATTGGAAAGTTGCAACTAAAGTAATACCCAATACTACAATTAACAGTTTGGGTAAAGTTTTAATTTCCGATTATGTTTTAGTTTTTGAGCTGCTTGCGATTTTACTTTTGGTTGCCTTAATAGGTGCAACATCAATTGCACGTACTAAAAACGCAAATAAGGAGGAACTATAAAATGGTTGAAGTTGGATTGAATCACTTTTTAATAGTTGCCGCTATTTTATTTTCACTCGGATTATATGCGGTTATTACGCGTAAAAACGCAATTATGGTTTTAATGGGGGTTGAACTTATATTGAATGCTGCAAATATTAATTTTGTTGCTTTTTCAAGATACGGTAATAACGGGTTAACCGGACAAGCTGCAGCTTTATTTGTAATTGTTCTTGCTGCTGCCGAAGCTGCGGTTGCATTGGCTATTGTATTAAATATTTATAAACTGTTAACTAACGTTAACGTTGACGAGATTGATAAACTAAAAGAATAAATAATTATGTCTGAATCTTTTATTGTTTTATTGGCTTTAGTTACATTATTTTTACCTTTGGCAGGATTTAGCATTGTAATCTTGTTTGGTAAAAAAATGCCTAAAATATATTTTATTGAACTGTTTTTTATCGGTGTATCCTTTTTACTATCGATATTTATCGGTTATTTAAAATTGGCATATTATGTACACAAAGATTTAATTGCTCAGTTTAATTGGATAAATATCGGCATTATTAGTAAAGGTGCCAATCACTTTATTGAATTAGGGGTGAAAATTGATAATTTAGCGGTTATTATGCTGTTTGTAGTAACCCTTATTAGTATGCTGGTGCACTATTATTCTGTAGAGTATATGCACGGTGATAAAAAATATACTCGATATTTTGCTTATTTAGGTATATTTACTTTTTCAATGCTTGGGATAGTTCTTACGCACAACTTCTTGATGATGTATATCTTCTGGGAGTTGGTAGGATTATCATCTTATCTTTTAATCGGTTTTTGGTTTGAAAAAGATTCGGCAGCCGATGCAAGTAAAAAAGCGTTTCTTGTAAACCGAGTTGGCGATGTCGGAATGTTTTTAGGTATATTAATTTTATTTTTTACCTATCATACATTTACATTTGACTCAATATATAGTGAAATTAGCAAAGGAATAATTCCTTTTAATAGCGGATTTTGGTTAACTATTACCGGTATTTTATTGTTTATGGGTGCTGTAGGTAAATCAGCTCAATTCCCTTTGCATGTATGGTTACCGGATGCAATGGAAGGTCCAACTCCTGTTAGTGCTTTAATACATGCGGCTACTATGGTGGCAGCAGGTGTTTATTTAATTGCGCGAATATTTGTGATGTTGACAGCCGATGCAATGCTTGTAATAGCCGTTATCGGTGCGTTCACTTCGTTTTTGGCTGCTACAATTGCTTTAACTCAAAACGATATCAAAAAAGTTTTAGCATATTCAACTGTAAGCCAGTTAGGATATATGGTTATGGCAATGGGTGTAGGTGCTTATGCGTTTGCTTTTTTTCACCTTGTTACACACGCCTTCTTTAAAGCATGTTTGTTTTTAGGAAGCGGTTCGGTAATTCATTCAATGCACCACGAACAAGATATTCAAAAAATGGGCGGCTTGAGAAAAAAGATGCCTGTTACTTATTATACATTTTTAATTTCTACTTTAGCAATTTCGGGTATTCCTTTAACTTCGGGATTTTTGAGTAAAGACGGAATATTAGCAGGTACGCTTGCTTTCGGTAACCTTACGGGGCATTGGTTAATTCCTATTGCAGGGTTCGGAGTTGCTTTATTAACTGCATTCTACATGTTTAGATTGGTAATTTTAACATTTCACGGTAAGCCCAGAGATGAACATAAATACGAACATGCACATGAATCTCCAAAATTAATGATAGTTCCGTTAGTGGTTTTAGCAGGATTATCAATTTTTATATGGTACACTCCAAATCCTATTGGTGCTGACCAAGGTTGGTTTTTGTCTAAATGGATTAATACTCCGCAGACTGTTACTCCGGAATATACTCGTTTTGAATTTATGAAGCATTCGGAAACCACCGAAAATGTTAAACATGCAGTAGTTCACAGCACGCTTTATACAGAAGCAATGCATCACGCACATTATCCCGCAATGTTTTTATCGTTGTTTGTTGCTGGGTTAGGAATCTTATTTGCATTTCTATTTTACCAATGGAAAAAACTTGATGCGGATAAGCTTGCAAACAGCTTAAAACCATTATATCAATTTAGCTTAAATAAATGGTACTTAGATGAATTGTATAATGGTATAATTGTAAAGGGATTACTACTATTTAGTGACCTTTTAGCATGGTTTGATGCTAAAGTAGTTGACGGAGTAGTAAACGGTACTGCTACCGTTACAAGATGGGTTTCAATAGGCAGTAAATATTTTGATACATTTGTTGTTGACGGGTTGGTAAACTTTACAGCGTTGTTAAGCGGCTTAATAGGAATATTTATTCGTAAAGCACAAACGGGTAAAGTACAAACTTATATTGTTATAGTTGTTTTTTCGTTAATAGTTTTATTAATACTTTTATAAAAATTGTTTTGTTAATTAATTAAAATAGGCTTAAAATAATTATGGAAGGATTTCCGATTTTAACACTTATTACGTTTCTTCCCGTATTAGGGATGATCCTTATTTTATTGATACCTAAAGAGTCAAAAACACAAATAAAGGTTGCCGCTTTAGTAATGGTTGCTTTACAATTGGTGCTTTCGGTACTAATGATGACCAAATTTAACTATAATGCAGGCGGAATTTATGATATCAAGAGTTTTCAATTTATTGAAAAGTTTAAATGGATTGAAATTTCGGGTGTTAGCTGGCTCGGTAAAGTTAAAATAGATTACTTTTTAGGTGTTGACGGTTTAAGTATGCCAATGGTATTGCTTACTGCAATAGTTTCTTTAATTGCGTTAATATCTTCTTGGAAAATAGATAAATCCGTAAAAGGGTATTTTGCTTTATTCCTTTTATTGGATACCGGAATGATGGGTGTTTTTGTTTCGTTAGATTTCTTCCTATTTTACATCTTCTGGGAATTAATGCTTTTACCGATGTACTTTTTAATTGGTATATGGGGCGGACCGAGAAAAGAATATGCCGCAATAAAGTTTTTTATATATACATTGCTGGGTAGCGTTTTTATACTTTTAGTGATGATAGGATTATACTTTAGCACAACCGAAATTTTATCCGACGGCTCTAAAGTATTTACATTTAATCTTTTAAGCATGATGGATAAAGGTAATTTTACTACAGACGGTATCTTGTCACCGCTTAATCCTAATAATTTAAGATTGATTGCCTACATTGCATTATTTGCGGGTTTTGCTATTAAAATACCGATGTTTCCGTTCCATACTTGGTTGCCGGATGCTCACGTAGAAGCTCCTACACCTATAAGCGTTATTCTTGCAGGTGTATTATTAAAGATGGGTACTTACGGTATTCTAAGAATAAGTTATCCCATATTTCCCGAAATTACACGTCAATTAATGTGGTATATTGCTTTATTTGGTGCAATAAATATTATTTACGGTGCATTATGTGCTATGGCTCAAAAAGACTTTAAGAAATTGATTGCTTATTCTTCGGTATCTCACATGGGATATGTTTTATTGGGAATGGCATCCCTTTCTTCGGTAGGTATAACCGGGGCAATGTTCCAAATGTTTAACCATGGTACTATTACTGCAATGTTATTCCTTATTGTAGGTGTTATTTACGATAGGGCACATACACGCGGTATTAACGAATTTGGCGGGCTGGCTACACAATTACCGGTTTATACAGGTTTTGTTACTGTTGCTTTTTTTGCAGCAATAGGTTTACCCGGAATGAGCGGTTTTATTAGTGAAGCATTTGTATTTGTAGGTGCATTCGGAGTAGGTTCTACTCGCATTCTTGCAATTATTTCTACGTTAGGTATTGTATTAGGTGCAGGTTACATGTTGTGGACATTACAAAGAATATTCTTTGGAAAATTAAATGAAAAATGGGCTGATTTAACCGATTTGGATGCTCGTGAATACTTAATGTTAATTCCTTTGGCAATTATTATTATTTTCTTGGGAGTTTATCCTTCGGCAATGCTTAATATTATGAATACATCTGTTAACGCACTTTCTAAATTTGTTAACGGCGCTCCTTTTTAATTAAAATGATTATTAATTATTAAAATAATATGGAAATAAATAGTTTTTTAGCATCGTTGGAATATATTAAACCGGAATTAATAATCACGGCACTATTATTTTTGGTTATTTTATTCGATTTATTCTATTCCGATAACGTAATTATTCCTTATCTCTCTTTAATCGGAATACTGGTTAGTTTAGCTTACGTTATTACAGATTTTCATGTAAAAGAACCCGCATTCACATTAAGCTCATCAAAAGCTCCTTTATTAGCAATCGATCCTATCGGGGCATTTTTTAAGATTATTGTTTTGCTTTCATCCGTTTTTGTTCTTATTTCTACTATTCTTTCGTCCGAAGTTGAAAAACTAAAAGTTAGGAGAGGTGAGTTTTATACTTTAATATTAGGAATGATATTGGGTATGATGTTTTTAGTTTCCGCCGTAGATTTAATTATGATTTACGTTGCCGTTGAACTTATGTCTTTATCTTCATATGTTTTGGCGGGATTTATACGTTTACGTGATAGAAGCGGCGAAGCAGGATTGAAGTATGTAATTTACGGTTCGGTATCTTCGGGGATTATGTTATTCGGTATTTCTTTACTATACGGAATTACAGGTAGTACTAACTTAATTGAAATTAATAATTACTTAGCAATTCAAGACGTAAATTATCTTACATTGGCTTTAACCATTATAATGATTTTTGTTGGTATCGGTTTTAAAATTTCTGCGGTTCCGTTCCATTTTTGGACTCCGGATGTTTATGAAGGTGCTCCTATTACCATTACTTCATTTTTATCTGTAGCGAGTAAAGCAGCCGGTTTTATGTTCTTAATACGTTTTATATTTACCGGTTTTGTAAACGGTACAATTAAAATAGGTTATTGGAATGTATTACCTGTTTTTGACTGGCAGATGTTTTTGATTATTATAGGTGTTTCTACTATGACAGTCGGCAATTTTTCGGCTTTATGGCAAGATAACTTAAAGCGAATGCTGGCATATTCAAGTATTGCACACGCAGGTTATATGCTGGTGGGAATTGCCGTTCTTTCAAATCAAGGACTTTTAGCGGTAATGATTTACTTGTTTGTTTACCTGTTCATGAATTTAGGGGCATTTTTGGTTGTTATGCTATTTGCCGATAAATTAAAGTCCGAGAACATAGATGATTTTAAAGGACTTGGTTTTACTTCGCCGTTCCTCGCATTTGCTTTATCGATATTTTTAATTTCATTAACCGGTTTACCGCCTACTGCTGGGTTTATTACAAAACTATATTTATTTTTTGCTTTGGTAGATGCAAATTTATTATATGTGGCTGTTATTGCCTTACTTAATACTGTTGTGTCACTATATTTTTACGTTCGAGTGTTAAAACACATGTATTTATCAAAACCTGCCGAAAATACTCCCAAAGTTCAAACAAGTTTTTCGGTCAATTTATTATTGGTAATTTTAATGTTCCCGATTATTTTATTCGGTGTTTATTTTACTCCGTTATTAAATTTTGCAAAAGCTTGTTTTTCGTTTATCGGCAATTAAGTTGCCGATAAACTTATAAATTCTCATCTTATTTCATTTTTATTTATTTTATTTATTAATTCCTAAAAACGGAAAGTTATATGAATTATATTCAGGATTTGACAGAAAACCAAACCGTGTTTTTTAATTTTATGAAAGAAAAATATCCGGTTTATTACAACTCAAATATCTTCTTTCGTGATATTCAATATTCAATAAAATATTATTATCAAAGTAAGGGAATTACATTAACTTATCCCGAAACCGAAAATATTTGTAAAGAATATTTAGAAGTTTTAGTTCAAAAAGGTGAACTTGCAAAAATAGACAACAAGTCTTTTAAAGTGAACTTTAAATTGGAGGTTTCCGTTTTAGAATAAAAGTATAAAGGTTGTAAAATGGAAAACATTATTGAAACAGATATAAAAGTTAGCAAAAATGCGGCAAAAGAGATTAAACAGTTAATGGAAGAAAATTCCGTTGGAGATACTTTTGGTTTAAGGTTGAGTGTAAAAGGAGGGGGTTGCTCCGGATTAACCTACAAACTTGGTTTTGATGACGAAGTTAAAGAAACTGATTCTGTGATACTTTCCAATGGTGTTAAAATAATAGTTGACGGAAAAAGTTTATTTTATTTAATGGGGTGTGAACTTGACTATAGCAGCGGATTAAACGGTAAAGGCTTTATTTTTAATAACCCAAATGCCAAAAAAACTTGTGGTTGCGGCGAATCATTTGGAGTATAAATTATGGATAGAAGAAAATTTATTACCGCTTTAGGAACTATAGGGGCATTTTCCGTTGTTAATAAGATAGAAGGAATAACAAATAAAATAAATAAAAATATAGGAATTACTAAAATGGGAAAATTTGAACAAGCTAAATTACCTTATGCTTACGATGCATTAGAGCCTTACATTGACGCAATGACAATGGAAGTACATTACAGCAAACATCACGCTGCTTATACAACAAATTTTAATAAAGCAGTTGAAGGTCCGGAATTTGAAGGAAAATCGGAATTAGAGATTTTTGCAAATGTTTCAAAATATCCCGCTGCAGTACGTAATAACGGCGGTGGTTGGTTCAATCACAATTTGTTTTGGCAAATAATGGGTCCTAACAAAGGAGGAGTTCCGACTAATGAAATTGGTAAAGCAATTGAAGCAGAATTTGGATCGTTTGAAAAATTTAAAGAACTATTTAACAATGCTGCAGCAACTCGTTTTGGCAGCGGTTGGGCTTGGTTAGTAGTTGTAAACGGCAAATTAGTTGTTACATCTTCTCCAAATCAAGATAACCCATATATGGATATTTCCGAAGTTAAGGGAACACCTGTTTTATTACTTGATGTTTGGGAACACGCTTACTATTTGAAATATCAAAATAGAAGACCTGAATATATTACTAATTTTTGGAATGTTGTTAATTGGGACGAAGTTAATAAATTGTACTTAGCAGCTAAATAAAATTTAAAGAATAACTAACACCCTCTGTAATAAGAATATAACTTGTATTTCTTATTAAATCCCCGATACGTAAATATCGGGGATTTTTTTTTCTTAATATATACCACGACTGAAGTCGTGGTCTGAAGTCGTGGTCTGAAGTCGTGGGCTGAAATTGTGGGCTGAAATTGTGGGGTGAAATTGTATGAGCCGGTAACATGGACAGAAATTGTAGTATTCAAACAACAAAATAATTTTCAAATGCCAAATTAATAATTGGTAAAAACAAACAAAAGAATAACAGTAACGCTGACTAAAAACGAGGATAGTTAAAAAAACAAGTATAAATTGCCATTATTATAAGATAATAGCAAAAAAAAATGATTCTATAAAAGGATTAATAAAATATTTTAAAGTAAAATTTTGTTAAAAAAATAAATACTAAATAAAATTCTTGCAATACTCTATAAAACTTATTAATTTAAATTTAAACTAAAATATTAAAAAAAGTATTCGATAATAGAACTAAAAAATCTTATAACATTACAAAATAATTAAAATTAGGGGAGTTCGGAATGATAATATGGTTCAAAAATTTACCGGTCGGCAAAAAGTTTCTTTATACATTTGCCTCGTTATTAACATTAATTTTAATAATATCTTATACGTCTTATAGCGGAATTCACAATTTAAAAACAAGCTTAGACCAAGCAGAAATAAGGCTTCGTTCCTATGAATTATTACTACAGGTTGATAGAGATCTTCAACAAACCTTAGTTGCCGAAAGATCGCTTAT
>CALGLM010000047.1 GCA_937930275.1 uncultured Ignavibacteria bacterium | reverse complement strand
ACCACCGAGATCTACACTCTTTCCCTACACGACGCTCTTCCGATCTAACAAATATATTAATAAGTACAGGCGAAAACGCCGCAACAGGAAAAAATGAATATAAAAATGGCTTTACATATATTAAGAATATTCATTTAACTGCAATTGAAAAACTAACTTCCGGCGAAACCTTACATATTGTTAGAAGAAAAGTAAATGTTTTACTTGATGAATTGGAAAAACTATTGTACGGAATTTGGCTTATTAAAGAGTTATCACCGCGTAGTAAAGACCATATTATGAGTTTTGGTGAGCGTTTATCATGCACAATTATAAATGCTGCATTAAACCAAGCGGGCTTAATAGCGGAATATATTGACAGTCGAAAACTTATTAAAACAGATAATAATTTTGGTAATGCAAGAGTAATATTTAGCAAAACTAATAAAGCAATTAATGATTACATAGTAAATTCAAATAAAATTAAAGTTGTTACCGGTTTTATCGGCAGTACATTAGAAGGTGAAACCACAACTTTGGGAAGGGGAGGGAGTGATTACACGGCATCTATTATAGGGGCAGCAGTTAATTGTAAAGAAATACAAATATGGACGGATGTTGACGGAGTATTAACAGCAGACCCAAGAAAGGTAAAAAGAGCATTACCTATTGAAAAAATGTCGTATGAAGAAGCTCTTGAAATGAGTCATTTTGGTGCAAAAGTTATTTACCCGCCGACAATTAGACCGGCATTGATTAAGGGAATTCCTATCTTTATAAAAAATACTTTTAATCCGGATTTTGTAGGTACATTAATTACTGAAGAAACCGTAACTAACGATTATGCAATTACGGGAATTTCTACAATCGAAAACGTGTCTTTAGTAAATGTACAAGGTACGGGATTAATTGACGTAGCAACTTTGGCAGGAAGAATATTTAAGTTGCTTGCTTACAACAATATAAATATTATATTAATTTCTCAGGCTTCATCAGGTCACTCAATTTGTTTTAGTATTTACAAAGAGAACGCAATTAAAGCAGAAGACCTTATAAAAGAGGAATTGAAACACGAAATAAGCGAAGGTTTAATTTACGGAATAGATGTAGATAGTGATGTGGCGGTAATTGCCGTAGTGGGAGAAAATATACGTAATTTACCGGGCGTTCCCGAAAAAATTTATCAAGCATTAGGAAGAAACGGTATAAAAATAGCAGCGGCTGCACAAGGGTCATCAAGATTAAATATTTCACTTGTAATAGCTAAAAATGATTTGGGTAAAGCTTTAAATGCAATACATGATTCGTTTTTTCTTTCCCATTTAAAAGTAATAAACGTGTTTGTTTTAGGTACGGGAGAATTAGGAAAAACTTTATTTGCTCAAATTAATAATCAATTAAAACATCTTTACGATAACTTAAATTTAGAGATAAGAGTTGTAGGAATAGCGAATACACGTAAAATGTATGTAAACGAAAACGGAATTGATGTTAAAAATTGGGAAGCCGAATTGTTTGATAAAGGACAATTAAGCAATACGGAAAATTTTTTTGAAATTATAATTGCAGGAAATTTACCAAATACTGTTTTTGTTGATTGTACGGGGTGTAGCAAAGTTGTTGAATATTATAATGAATTAATAAAAAAATCGATTTCAATTATTACTCAAAACAAAAAAGCTTGTACTGTAGATTATGCAATTTATAAACAACTTCAAAATTCGGCTCAAAAATACAATGCGAAATTGGTTTTTGAAACAAACGTAGGTGCCGGATTACCTTTTTTAAGCACACTACAAGATTTAATTATAAGCGGAGATAAAATTAGAGGAATTGAAGCAGTTCTTAGCGGTACGTTAAGTTATGTGTTTAATTCGATTAGTAAAAATAAACTTTTTTCGGAAGCGGTAAAAGAAGCTATTGATTTGGGATACACGGAAAAAAATCCGTTGCTTGATTTGGACGGTACTGATATAGCAACCAAATTACTCGTTTTAATTAGAGAATCCGGTTACAACTTGAATTTTGACAAAATAAAAATTGAAAAGTTAATAGAAAACTATGATAAACAACTTGCAAATAGTGAATTAGCCAATATAATAAAACAACCGGATTTATGGATTGAAGAGAGGAGGGAAAGAGCAGAAAAACAACAAAAAGTATTACGTTATGTAGCCGGTTTTGAAAACGGAGAAGCTTTTGTTAAGCTAAAAGAAGTCGAAAAAGAACACTCACTTTACGATTTGAGTTCGAATGAAAATAGTATTTTATTTACAACAGATTATTATTGTGAAAAGCCGGTTCAGCTAAAAGGACCCGGGGCAGGTTTTAAAATTACATCCGGGGGTATTTTAGCAGATATAATAAAAATTGCAAATTTTTTCTATTAAAATTGACTTTTTTGCATTTTTATGCTTGCTTTATACAAAAATATGTCTTATATATACACTGTAAATTTGAAAAGTTATTTAATTATTTGCATAATTATAAATTATAAGGTTTGTCCATATGTTATCCTCGTGTATTTCACTAACATCCGTTATAACTACCGGCAGTCTTACAGACTGAAGTTGGTGAATACTATTCTTTTAAACCGACTTTAGTCTGACTAAGTCGGTTTTTTTATTTTAAACAAGTAGATGAGGAGTTATGAAAGTTCTAAAGTTTGGCGGTTCTTCGGTTGGTAACTACGAAAGAATTAAGTCTGTAGGCAAAATAATTAAAGATAAGCTGAATGACGGTGAACAAGTGGCTGTCGTTTTTTCGGCATTTCAGGGAATTACGGATTTACTGATTGAAATAGGCGTAAAAGCTTCAAAGGGGGATGTAAATTACAACGAAAGTTATAAATTATTAGCTGCAAAAACTAATGAAATTGTTAACGGGCTTCTAAAGAAATCTTCCAAAGCAATATTAAAAAATATAAACAATAGTCTAATCGAAATTAGCGATTTGCTAAGGGGTATCTTTTTAATTAAGGAGATATCCAATAAAACGATGGATAATTTACTTAGTTATGGCGAAAGAATTTCTAATTATACTATTTCTGAATACTTTAAAAGTATAGGGATAAATTCAATATATTGTGATTCGAGAAAATTTATTAAAACGGATAATACTTTTGGGTCTGCGAAAGTAAATTTAGAAGTAACGAACGATTTAATTAAACAACATATAACAAATTTTGATTTTGTACCTGTTATAACAGGTTTTATTGCTACGACAGTTACGGGTGAAACAACAACTTTAGGAAGAGGCGGTTCTGATTATACTGCAGCAATTGTAGGAGCAGCGTTAGATGCTGACGAAATTGAAATTTGGACAGATGTTAACGGTGTTTTAACAGCAGACCCAAGAAAAGTTGACGATTCGTTTCCTATATCTTATTTATCTTATGAAGAAGCAATGGAATTATCGCATTTTGGTGCTAAAGTAATTCATCCGCCAACAATGTATCCCGCAATGGTTAAAAATATTCCGATAAGAATTAAAAATACATTTAATCCGAGTTTTACGGGAACATTGGTACAAAAAAATTCCGTTAAAGACCGATATTTAATTAAAGGAATATCGTCAATTGATAATGTTTCACTACTTCGAGTGCAAGGACCCGGAATGGTGGGTGTTGCGGGTATTGCAAAAAGGTTATTCGGAGTATTGGCTGCCGAAGGGATTAACATAATATTGATAACACAAGCATCTTCGGAACATTCTATTTGTTTTGCAGTTTTACCAAAATATGCGGATAGAGCAAAAGATATAATAAAAAATGAATTTTATTATGAACTTAAAGACGGATTAGTTAATGAAATTACGGTTGAAAACGGTTTATCAATTGTGGCGGTAGTTGGGGAAAATATGAGAAGTACTGCGGGTATTGCCGGTAATTTGTTTTTAGCTTTGGGAGAAGAACAAATAAATATTGTTGCAATAGCACAAGGAAGCAGTGAGTTAAATATCTCAATGGTAATAAATGATTCGGATTTAAAACGCGCACTAAATTTAATACATAAAAAATTCTTTTTTAACGGTTACAAAGAAATTAATTTGTTTATTGCCGGAATAGGAAATATCGGGAATAAATTTATGGAGATATTAGCATTAAGAAAAGAAAATTTATTAAAGTTTAGAAAAGTAAAAATAAATTTAATTGGTGTTTCCAACAGTAAAAAAATGATCTGGAGTATTGACGGAATAAATGAAAATGATTTAGGAGAAAAATTTAATTTAATAGCTAAAAGTTATAAAGAAAATAAGTTTGTAGAGCAAGTATTACAATCGAAATTAAAAAACAAGATTTTTGTAGATTGTACATCCGGTAAACAACTTGCTGAGCAATATCTGTTATTACTAAAAAATGGTGTCAGCATAGTTACGGCTAATAAAACTGCTAATTCAATAGATTATGCCTATTATCAAAAGTTATTATCGATTCAAAATAATAATTCCTTTTTTAATTACGAGGCAACTGTAGGAGCAGGGTTACCGGTGCTTAATACAATAAATGATTTATTGAACGCAGGTGACGAAATTATTGAAATTGAAGCAGTTCTTTCAGGTACTTTAGGGTATATATTTAATGTACTTTCAAAAGATATTCCCATTTCAAAGGCAATAAAAAAAGCTCAAAAAGAAGGATATACGGAACCGGATCCGAGAGATGATTTATCAGGTTTTGACGTGTGTAGAAAAATAATAATTCTTGTAAGGCAATTAGGTAAAGTAATTGAACCGAGTGAAATAATAAAAGAGGAATTGATAAGTAAAGAAGTGCTTTCAAACGGTTCGTTGGAAACTTTTTATAAAAGTTTATACGAAGTTGATAAAGTGTTTGAAAAAAGAAGAAGAGAAGCTGAAAGTAAAAACGAAAAATTAAAATTTATAGCCGAGTATAAAGAAGGGAGAGCAAAAATAGGGATTAAAAGCGTAGGAGTAGAAAGTCCTTTTTACAACTTAAAACTAACGGATAATATGATAGTTATAAAAAGTAAATATTACTCTGCTAATCCGTTAATAATACAAGGACCGGGCGCCGGTATAGAGGTAACAGCTGCGGCTGTTTTTGCCGATTTAATAAAAATTATTGAAAAACAATAGAAAAATTATATGTTAAATGAAGTAAAAGTTTTTGTTCCGGCATCGGTTAGCAATGTCGGCTGCGGTTTTGATACTTTTGGATTTGCGATAGAAAAGTTGGGAGACGAAATTACCTTACGAAAAACGGAGGGGAATGATTTTGTGATAAAATCAATTTCGGGAGATAATGGGAAATTACCAAAAGATATTAGACTTAATACTGTAGGTGCACCGTTAATGACAATGATGCTTGAGCACAATATTACATGTGGTGTTGAACTTGAAATAAATAAATATATGCCTATTAGCAGCGGTTTAGGCAGCAGCGCGGCTTGTGCGGTCGCATCTGCATATGCGGGGAATATTTTATTTGAGCTAAATCTTTCGGAAGATAAAATATTAGATTATGCATTACAAGGCGAAAAAATTGCCAGCGGGGGAATACATGCGGATAATGTTGCTCCTGCTCTTTTTGGAGGATTTATATTAATAAGAAGTTACAATCCTATTGATATTATAAAGCTGCCCGCTCCGGAAAATTTGTATTGTGTAATAATATATACCGACATTGAAATTAGTACAAAAGATGCAAGGCGTGTTTTGCCCGAATGTGTTCCGTTAAAAGATGCAGTAAAACATTGGGGAAATAGTGCCGCGCTTACTGCCGGTTTATTTAAAAATGACTTGAAATTAATTGGACGTGCGGTGGAAGATTTTATTGTTGAACCGGTCAGGGCTTCATTAATTCCTAATTATTATAAAATTAAGGAAATAGCATATAAAAACGGTTCTTTAGCTTGTAATATTTCAGGAAGCGGTCCTTCAATATTTGCATTTGCCGAATCAGAAGAACTTGCGGATAAAATTAAATATGCTACTAATGAATTTATGGTAAAATGCGGGAATAAATTCGATATTTTTGTATCAAAAGTAAATGCCAACGGTGCTTTGTTAATAGATAAAAAATAACTTAAAATGAGATATTATAGTACAACAAACAAAAACAAGAGGATAACATTTAAAGAAGCCGTTTTAAAAGGGATTGATTATGACGGCGGTCTTTTTATGCCCGAGAATATTCCCGAAATGGGTAAAGAATATTTCAATCAATACAAAATTCATTCATTTAAAAATATTGCATTTTCGGTATTAAAAAACTTTATTAACGATGAAATTCCTATTGCAGATTTTGAAGATATAGTTGATAATATTTTTACATTTAAATCCCCGCTTATTAAGCTTGACGGGAATATAAATATATTGGAACTGTTCCATGGTCCTACGTTGGCGTTTAAAGATTTCGGTGCTCGATTTACCGCTGCTGTTACCGAATACTTTAATAAACAGGAAAATAATAAACTGTTTATACTTGTCGCTACATCTGGAGATACCGGAAGTGCGGTTGCAAACGGATTTTTCAATAAAAAAGGAATTGACGTAGTTGTTTTATATCCAAAAGGTAAAATCAGTAGTTTACAAGAAAAACAAATTACAACTTTAGGAGGAAACGTTAAAGCCCTGGAAATTGAAGGGACATTTGACGATTGTCAAAAATTAGTTAAAACAGCATTTAACGATAATGATTTAGCCAATAGAATTAGACTTTCTTCTGCAAATTCTATTAATATTGCAAGATTATTACCTCAGATGATTTACTATTTTGACGCATATTTTAATTTAGGTGATAAATCAAAAAAAATAGTTTATACTGTACCGAGCGGAAATTTAGGAAATTTAACAGCCGGACTTTTAGCAAAAAAAATGGGATTGCCCGTTTTTAACTTTATTGGTGCAGTTAATAAAAACGATGTTTTTGAAAGTTATATTAATTCAGGCAAATTTATACCCAAGCAATCGTTACAATCTTATTCTAACGCAATGGATGTCGGAAACCCGAGTAACATAACAAGAATATTTGATTTGTTTAATAATAATTATGATTTAATAAAAAGTTTAATAAAATCAATTAGTATTAACGATAGCGAAATTTTGGATAGTATTATTGAGGTGTACGAAAAATATAAATATAAAATAGACCCTCATGGTGCAGTTGGTTATTGGGCTACAAAAAAATTAATGAAATACTTTTCGGAGGATACGGAATTTATTATACTTGAAACTGCACATCCGGCAAAATTTTTTGAGACGGTAGAAAGTGTTATTCCGGAGAAAATTAAAATGCCGGATAGGTTAATTAAATGTATGGATAAAGAAAAACGAACAATTCAATTATCCGCAGATTATATCGAGTTTAAAGATTATTTGCTAAATATTGAGAAATAGGGAATAAATATGAGTGAAAAAATAAATGTCGGAGTTTTGGGAGCTACGGGAAGCGTCGGGCAAAAATTTATAAGTTTGTTAAATAATCATCCATATTTTGTAGTAACGGAAGTTGCCGCATCAGATAGATCGGCAGGTAAAAAATATAAAGAGGCTGTAAACTGGATTGATGATTGGGAAATGCCCGAAAGCATTAAAGATATTGTAGTAAAATCGGTTGATGATAAATTTGAATCTAAATTGCTCTTTTCGGCATTGGACGCATCGGTTGCAGGTGAAGTTGAAGAGCAGTTGGCAAATAAAGGACATTTTATTATATCCAATGCAAAAAATCATAGGTGGAGTTATGCAGTACCGTTAATTATTCCGGAAGTAAATTATGAACATCTTGAATTAATTAAATATCAAAAATTCAACGGCGGCGGAATTGTAACAAACCCAAATTGTTCTACAATAGGATTAATCCTTTCAATAGCACCGTTGCATAAAAAATTCGGTATAAAAGCAATTAATGTTGTAACTATGCAGGCTATTAGCGGAGCAGGGTATCCCGGAATTGCAAGTTTGGATATGATAGATAATATTATTCCGTTTATAGGGGGAGAAGAGGAAAAATTAGAAAAAGAACCGCTGAAGATATTGGGAACTGCGGAGAACGATAAGATTATTAATGCCGATATTAAAATTAGCGCATCCGCAAACAGAGTATTTGTTAAAGACGGACATACGGAAATAGTGCAATTAAGTTTTATAAATAAACCGACTAAAGAAGAAATATTAAACACGTGGAACGAGTACAAATCGTTACCGCAAGAAATGAATTTGCCTTTTGCACCAATTAAACCGGTTAGATATTATACTGAAGAAAAATATCCGCAACCCAGATTGCACAAGGGTATTGATAAAGGGATGGCTGCCGTAACCGGAAGGCTGCGGGAGTGTAATTTATTTGATTTTAAATATGTAGTATTATCGCATAATACTATACGAGGGGCTGCGGGAGGAACAATATTAATTGCCGAAATTATGTTTAGGAAAGGAATGATATAATTCCCTTATATTAAGGAGATAATATGCAAAGCAAAGATTTTAGATTTAGAGAGATTACCTATAATTATACTTCTTTTTCGGATAAAGAAATTATATTAAAATATTTTGATAAGAATACTTGGGACCAAGTAGAGTTTTTGCGTGATCAAAGAATTACCGGACGAAGTGCAAAACTATTGTATGAAAACGTGGGAGATATTTTTATTATCGAAAGGAATCCTTATCTTTTTGAGGAATTTTTAACTAATAAACAAAAAAGAAACAAATTAAAAAATATACATAAATCAAGAATTGATACTGTAAGAAATAACAGCAGGGAAAATCAAATTGCTTTAGAGGTTATTAAAAAAGTTGAACAATTAAACGAAAAGTTTTTTAAGGAATTTAGTACCGTAAAGTTACTTAGACAAAAATTACTTTTAATGCTAACGGGAGTAATACCGTTAAAAAATGTAAAATTTACGCCGTTTCATTTAGTTAGTCATGCAACGGATGCTACAGACTGGCGAGTAGAATACCCTTTTGTAGTTATCTATCCCGATAGTATAGATGAAATACCCAAAATAATAAGAGCGGCAAAAAAAACAGGACTTTCAATAATTCCTCGCGGAGGCGGTACGGGTTTAACGGGCGGAGCAGTACCCGTTAATAGAAGAACAATGGTAATTAATACAGAAAAATTTAATAGAATTAATAATGTGGAATATGTAAAAGAAGGGGAAAAAGAGTTACCGATTATTGAAACCGAAAGCGGTGTAATTACGGATACTATTATTGAGCATTGCGAAAAACTCGGATATATTTTTGCGACTGATCCTACTTCTTCGTGGGCAAGTACCATTGGGGGCAATATTGCTGAAAATGCCGGAGGGAAAAAATGTGTAATGTGGGGAACGGCAATTGATAATTTATATTCATTTCTAATTGCAAATTATAATGGTGATATATTAAAAATTCAGAGACGAAATCATCCTTATAGAAAAATATCGGAAGAAGACGAAGTTTTATTTGACGTATATAAAACAAACGGAAAAGGGGATATTTTATTAAAGACTATTTCTTTAAACGGTACGGAAATAAGAAAAAAGGGACTTGGAAAAGATATAACAAATAAGGCATTAAAAGGAGTTCCGGGCTTGCAAAAAGAAGGAGGGGACGGAATTATCTTATCTGCAAAATTCGTTTTATATACTCCGTTTAAATTTTGCAAAACTGTTTGCCTTGAGTTTTACGGAAACAATATGGTGGCGGCGTCAAATGCAATTTTAAAAATAAATAATTTATTTTCAAATAACAATAGTGTGTTTTTAACAGCTTTAGAACACTTTGACGAAAAATATGTAGCCGCAATTAATTATAGAAATAAATCGGTACGTAACGAAACGCCGAAAGCCGTATTACTTATAGATATTGAAAGTAATGATGAAAAAAGCCTTGAAGAGGGAAGCAATAAAATACTTTTATTAACATCTGATTATAATGCCGAAGGTGCAGTTGCTAAAAACGAAACTGAAAGAAAAACTTTTTGGAATGACAGAAAGCATTTAGGAGCAATTGCAAAACATACAAATGCATTTAAACTTAATGAAGATATAGTCATTCCGTTAAATAATCTTCCTTTATTTGCCGATTATATTGAACAGTTAAATTATTGTAAAGAATTTGAAAATGCAATTACGACAATTGATAAAATAAAAGGATATTTTGAAAAACTTGTTGTTTCCGAAAAAGAAGATATTCCTTACAAAAGAATTGAAGTTATAATTAACGAACTAAACAACAAAAGAGAAAGATATAATAATCTATGGGAAGGAGTAGAAAATAAAGAAGTATTTGAAAACCTGCAAAACGGTAAAATTATTTACTCGTATGAAGACGAAATAACAAAATATTATATTAAAGTTTTACACGGTTATGAAAAAATAATAAACGAAATAACGGTTGTTGAAAAAGCAGAAAGAACAAGAAAAATAATTGTGGCAACACACATGCATGCAGGAGACGGTAACGTGCATGTAAATATACCGGTTCATTCAAACGATTATTTAATGATGACGGAAGCGGATAATGCAGCCGCAAAAGCTATGAAAAAAGCTGTAGAGCTGGGTGGAGTAGTATCGGGAGAGCACGGCATAGGGCTTACAAAGCTAAAATTTATTGACCAAGATATTCTTGACGCTTATGGGGAATATAAAAAAATAAATGACCCTGATGATTTATTTAATCCCGGGAAATTAAATAGTGATTTTCCGCTTTATTTAATATATACGCCATCTTTTAATTTGTTGGAACGTGAGGCAATAATACTTGAATATACAGATTTGGAAAAATTATCATCGGAAATATCTTCGTGTGTAAGATGCGGAAAATGTAAGTCGGTTTGTAATACGCATTATCCAAGCGGAAATATGTTTTATAATCCGCGTAACAAAATATTAGCTGTTGGGGCAATTACCGAAGCAGTTCTGTTTGCTGCACAAACGTTGGACATGAAATCGTTTGAATATTTCAAAAATTTAAGAGAAATTTCGGATAACTGTACGGTTTGTCATAAGTGCCAAATTCCTTGTCCGGTAAATATTGATTTTGGAGAAGTTTCGGTAACTATTAGAAAGCAGCTTGAATTTCGTAAAAAATCCAAGGCGAAATTATTTACTGCCGCCGCATTATTTTATTTAGGACGTAAGAAATATTTTGTTAATAAAGTTTTTAGGTTAGGGTTACTTAAATTTGGATATAGCGCACAACGAGTTATGTCTTATGTAAATAAACCAATTTCGTATTATACCGGATTGGTGGTCCCCAAAATAAATCAAATACTTAGAAGTCCTTTTCCAAAAAGCGGTGAAAAAACCGTTCGGGAAATATTTAAATTATCCGATACTGATATGATCTATTGTTTTGATAACCCTGAAAAAACTACCGGAAAAAGTGTTGTTTACTTCCCCGGTTGCGGTTCTGAAAGGATGTTTCCCGAAATAAGTTTGTCAGTAATTGCATTGTTATATAACGCGGGAATAAGAGTTGTAATTCCGCCGGAATATTTATGTTGCGGCTATCCGTTTATGGCAAACGGTAAAATTGAAACTGCGGAATTAAAAAGCTATGAAAATAGAGTAATATTCCACAAAATGGCTTATACTGCCGGTTATTTAAATATTGAAGCTATAGTCATTTCGTGCGGAACGTGTTACGAAATGCTCGATAAATATGAACTTGAAAATATTTTTAATAATTCACAATTAATTGATATAAACGAATATATTGCCAAGGAAAATTTGTACAAAAATAAATATGCGGGAAATAAATTATTATATCACGAGCCGTGTCATACACCTTTAAAACATAAAGGTTGCGAAAAAACTTTTTCTTCTATTTATGGCGATAAACCGGAAATTATTCCCAACTGTTGCGGCGAAGCAGGAACTTTGGCTTTATCAAGACCGGATATTTCAAATACTTTACGGGATAGGAAATCCGAAAATATTGATAAAAGCATTAATGAGAAGCATATTGAAGTTTTAACGACTTGTCCGAGCTGTGTAATGGGGCTAACAAAATTAGACGGAAACACAAAAGTTACGGGTAAATCATTAGCAGTCTATAATGCGGAACAGTTTTTGGGTAAAGATTGGAAAAAAGATTTTATTAAAAAAGTTAAACAAAACGGTATAGAAAAAATATTATATTAATATTTTATGCAAAATAATTAATTTTTATGAAAATTTATGCAAGCTATTGACAAATTGCAAAATGATTGTTATTTTGCACCCATGAAAAAAATAACTGAGACATATTGCAACTTTACTTTATTAAACCAAAACAATTGGTGGTGGTGGAGTATGTATAGCGGTAAGTCTCGGTGATTTAGAGAAATAATTATATATTTAAAAGCCTTTCTCGCTGCACCGGGAAAGGCTTTTTTAGTTTAAACCAAAAGGATAAATATGAATTTTGATGATTTTTGTAAATATGCCGCAGAATATAATTTAATACCGGTATATAAAATAATTACTGCCGATATGTTAACTCCCGTATTAGCTTACTTAAAAATACGAGATAGGAATACTTCGGCATTTTTACTGGAATCTGTTGAAGGAGCATTAAACATGGCTCGGTTTTCTTTTATCGGAAAAGATCCCGAATTGCTTATCAAAAATAAACGAGATGTCGTTACCATTGAATCAAAAGACAGTCTATCTACAATTTCAGGGAATATATTTGATATAATAAATAATGAATTACAAAATTATAAACAACCCAAAATTGAGGAATTACCGACTTTTAGCGGCGGACTATGCGGATACATAGGATACGAAAATATTCAGCTAATTGAATCTACAGTTATAACAGAAGCGGAAGGTATGGGTAATTATGATTCCGTATTAGGATTATTTAAAACATTAGTTGCTTTTGATCATTATAAGCACCAAGTTATTTTGATTTCAAATGTAGTAATACAAAAAGATACAGACCTTAAAACTGCATATAAAACGGCAATTGAAAAATTGGTCGAATTAAATAAATTACTAAATGAAACAATTAATTACAAAAGTGATTTTAAACTAACTTCCGAAACAACTTGCTATACGGATGATAAGAAATTTTTTGAGATAATTGAAAAGAGCAAAAAGCATATAAAAGAAGGAGATATTTTTCAGATAGTATTATCAAAACGTTACTTATCGGAATTTAACGGTGATACATTTAACGTGTATCGTGCCTTAAGAACTATTAATCCGTCCCCTTATATGTACTTTTTTGAGTATCCGGACGGACTTTCAATTATGGGGACATCTCCGGAAAATTTAGTTAAAATAAAAGATAGAAGGGTTCAATTATTACCTATTGCAGGTACAAGAAGGCGAGGAAATACACAAGAAGAAGATGATAGGTTAGAAGAAAATTTAATGAATGATGAAAAAGAGCTGGCAGAGCATACAATGCTGGTTGATTTAGGAAGAAATGATTTAGGCAGGGTATGTAAATACGGCACTGTGGAGGTTGTAGAACACATGAAAATACAAAAATACTCGCACGTAATGCATATAGTTTCCAAAGTAGAAGGGATATTAAACGATGATAAAAATGTTGTTGATGCACTAAAAGCATGTTTTCCCGCAGGTACGGTAACCGGCGCCCCCAAAATTATGGCTATGCAGCTAATTGAAAAATTTGAAAATTTAGAGAGAAATATTTATGCAGGTGCAGTCGGTTACTTCGATTTTTCAGGCAATATGGACATGTGCATTGCAATTAGAACATTATTTGCAAAAAAAAATAAAATATATTGGCAAAGCGGTGCCGGAATAGTTGCGGATAGCAAACCGGAATTGGAAACAAAAGAAATAAATAATAAAGCAGCAGTAATGATAAAAGCAATGAAATTTGCGGAGGTTATTGATGAAAATATTAGTAATTGATAATTATGATTCGTTTACTTTTAATTTAGTCCAATTGCTCGGACAGTTTTGTAATGAACTAATAGTGAAACGTAACGATGAAATTACTATAAATGAAGTGAATGAAGTTAATCCCGATAAAATATTAATTTCACCCGGACCGGGTAAGCCTGAAGATAGCAAAATATCGCTGCAAATAATAAAAGAGTTGGGTAATGAATATTCTATTTTAGGTGTGTGTTTGGGACATCAAGCAATCGGAATTGCTTATGGTGCAAAAGTGATTAAAGCAAAAGAACTGATGCACGGTAAAACATCGCTAATTAAACATGACGGTAAATCAATATTTAAAGACATCCCACAAAATTTTATAGCTACAAGATATCACTCGTTAGTAATTGATACTGAAAGTTTGCCGAATGAATTAGTAATAACATCGGAAACAAACGATGGGGTAATAATGGGCGTAAGACATATTACATATGATGTTGAAGGAATACAGTTTCATCCCGAATCCATATTAACCGAACAAGGTTACAATTTAATAAGAAATTGGGTGGTAAAATGATAAAAAATTATTTAGAAAAAGTAATAGCAAAAGAAAACCTAACAATTAAAGAAGCTGCCGAAGTTATGCTTTTAATCATGAACGGCGAAGTTAATAACAGTC
The DNA here is from genome assembly GCA_937930275.1 of uncultured Ignavibacteria bacterium. GTDB lineage: Bacteria > Bacteroidota > Ignavibacteria > Ignavibacteriales > Melioribacteraceae > JAEXOD01. The sequence goes on along the minus strand of CALGLM010000047.1, from coordinate 995 downwards.
AATTAGCCGGTTTCTTAACAGGGTTAAAATCTAAAGGAGAAACCGCAGAAGAAATTGCGGGATTTGCAAACACAATGCGTGAAAAAAGTATAAAAATAAATACCGATAAGGAAAATACAATAGATGTTTGCGGAACGGGAGGAGATAATTCACATACGTTTAATATTTCTACTGCGGCGGCATTTGTTGTTGCAGGTGCCGGTATAAGGGTAGCAAAGCACGGAAATCGTTCGGTATCAAGCTTAAGCGGTAGTGCTGATGTGCTAAAAACATTGGGCGTAAATATTGATTTATCACCCGAAAAAACCGAAAAAGCTCTTAATGAAATTGGTATTGCATTTTTATTTGCACCTTTGTATCATCCCGCTATGAAATTTGCGGCAACAGTGCGAAAAGAATTAGGCGTAAGAACAGTATTTAATATTTTAGGTCCATTAACAAATCCGGCCGGCGTTAAAAAACAGCTTGTTGGCACTTTTAATAAAGAAATATCGGGTAAAATGGCGGAAGCATCAAAGTTTTTAGATTATTCAAAAGTCTGCTATATTACTTCGGATAATAATGTTGATGAAATTACGCTTAACGGAAATACATATGTGTATGAATATGAAGACGGTAAAGGGGTAAAAAAATATGAAATAAATAATAATCAATTCGGGTATCCGGAAATTAATCCCCTTTCAATTGCGGGGAAAAGTGCCGAAGATAATGCGAAAATTATGTTAAAAGTTTTTAATAACGAAACAAATAACGGTGCGTTTCATGTAGTGGCAAGTAATGCCGCAATGGGTTTATATGCTTCGGGTTATTCCGATGATTTAAGAGAATGTTTAGCAGCAGCGGAAGAGTCGATAAGAAGCGGTAAAGCTTTAAAAAAACTTAATGCATTAAAAGAGATTAATTAAGGGTTATTATGAACATTTTAACAAAAATTGTAGATGTTAAAAAAGACGAAGTAAGAAAGCTTAAAAAGGATTTTAGTAAATCGACAATAA